>DEUU01000141.1 GCA_002362735.1 Dehalococcoidia bacterium UBA3254 | reverse complement strand
TTTCTGAGGCTATGGTCAAAGTCAGTGTGGGGGAAGAGATTATACACACTGCCGCGGAAGGAAATGGTCCTGTCAATGCTCTGGATGCGGCTTTGCGCAAAGGTTTACTTCAATTCTATCCAAGCCTTTCTCAGGTTGAGCTGGTGGATTACAAAGTTCGCATATTGGAAGAGAGCGTGGGAACCGGATCGCAGGTCAGGGTCTTGATTGAATCCAGCGACGGAGAAAATGAATGGCGGACGGTAGGCAGCTCTACTAACATTATCGAAGCTAGCTGGCTGGCTCTTTCGGATAGCATCGAATACTGGCTGATAAAGAAGGGATATTAGATTTAGAACGAGGCTGGTTTTCCCACCGGCATAATGTATAACGGCTTGCACTTTGAATCCAGTTCTAGCACTTTGCGGACCTCATCATCCCTGAAAGCTCCGATAGCCACGGTTCCCAACCCTAAGGCAGTAGCCTGAAGATAGATGTTCTGACCTGCATGTCCCGCTTCTATAAAGACGTAGCGTTCTGCTCTCACATTATATCTCATCATCGTCCGGTCATAAACGGCGCATATAACGATACTGAGCGGTGCAGTCACAATGGAGTCCTGTCCCAGCGCCGCGGAAGATAATTCAGGTCTCAGATCTCCTGATAGAAACAAAGCCAGGATATGCCTCTCTACTTCGTAGTGATAAATCCCATTCTCTATTTTTTCAATCCCGTTTTCCCCGATGACGACATAAATTTCGAGGGGATAAGTAGCCCCTGCGCTGGGGACCGTCCGGGATTGATTTGACGTGAGTGTGATTCCCTGGGCCGCCCAAAGTATTTGAGACAGGTGGAATAACAATACGGGTGTAGCGGCGAAGTCCCGAACTGATCGACGCTGAGCTATCGCTTCCGTGAGAGGCAGACCGCCGGAAACGAATGGACGGGGAAGGTCTATAATTTTGGGTTCGTCGGTCATATTATCCTTTAATGACCCCCATAGGGACCGTTCTTGCTACCTTGAGTGAAATCCTGGCTTGTTGCGTTACTTCTACAACTTCCGCTACATCTTTGTAAGCATCCGAATTTTCTTCCGGCAGGGAGCTTATGCTGTCTGATTTTACCACGATGCCTCTCATGGCAAGTTTATGGACAATATCGTTGCCGCGGAGTCCCTTTTTTGCCTGCGAGCGACTTTGTAGTCGGCCGGCGCCATGGCAGGTGGAACCGTAGGTCTCCGTCATTGCCGTCTGAGTGCCCACCGCGATATAGGAATACCTTCCCATGTCGCCAGGTATCAATACGGGCTGACCAATATTGCGGTACATCGGCGGCAAATCCGGATGTCCTTTAGGAAAAGCCCGAGTAGCTCCTTTACGGTGAACACAAAGAGACTGGTTTTTACCCTCTACCGTATGTGATTCAATTTTGGCAATATTGTGGGTTATGTCATAGATCTGTTCCAACCCAAGTTCCCGGGGACCTTTCTTTAAAATGTTGACGAACGACTCTCTTATCCAGTGAGTGATGCACTGGCGGTTTGCCCAGGCGTAGTTAGCGGCACAGGCCATAGCCGCCAGATAATCTTTTCCCTCAGGGGATTGGACGGGGGCGCAGGCTAATTGACGGTCAGGAAGATTAATGCCGTATCGCTGTGTCGCCGCGCCCATGACCCGGATATAATCGTCGCAGACCTGGTGTCCGAGACCGCGCGATCCGGTATGAAACATTATCAGTACCTGGCCGCTCTCCAGAATTCCCATCGCCTGAGCCATATCTCGTTCGTAGATCTCGTCTACTACCTGAATTTCCAGAAAGTGGTTGCCCGAACCCAGGGTACCTAATTGCGGCAGACCTCGTTTCTTGGCTTTTTGGCTCACTTTCTCCGGGTCTGCGCTTCTCATACAGCCGGATTCCTCGGTAAAAATCAGATCTTCTGGTTCTCCAAAGCCTTTTTCGACTGCCCATGCAGCTCCTTTTAACAAGGCTTTGTCCAGTTCCTTCTCACTGATCCTTAATTTACCTTCGGAACCCAATCCTGACGGAACATTGGAAAAAAGAGCATAAATCAGGTCTTCAATCCGAGGCAGTATTTCCTCCTGGCTCAGATTGGTACGTAGTAAACGAACTCCACAATTGATATCGAAACCTACTCCCCCTGGAGATATGACTCCATCTTTAACTCTTGTTGCCGCTACTCCACCGATGGGAAATCCATACCCCCAGTGAATATCCGGCATGGCCAGAGAATGACCGACAATTCCGGGCAGAAAACTAACATTGATAACCTGCTGAACAGCTTTGTCTTCCCAGATTTGACCAAGCATGCTTTCACTGGCATAGATCAAGCCTGGTACCAGCATACCCTTTTCCCGGCTCTGCTCGATTTCCCAGCGGTTATCGTCTATTTTACGGATAATTTCCTTCCAGGGAACGGTCATCTCTATTTCTTCCTAAACATCCAGTAGTACTTCAACCCGGTAAGAGTAACTATTTTCCTTCTCTACTTTTAGCATATGATACGTAGCTGATTTTATCCCTCTCTTCAATTCGTGTCGGGACTTGTCTATTTTTTCTCCATAGCATCTGGCTTTTAGTAAGTTCTCGCTCAATGTGCCGATATGGAATCTTTTGAACAGGATCAACTCAGTCTCAAACAGGAAAATCAGCTCATTCAGCCACTCTACAAGCAATGTTTCCCGGTCTGGAGCCGTAATTTCCACTTCTCGGTAAAGATGCTCATTCACCTGATCGAGATCGGAAATCAGACTAAACAGACCCATGGCAGCATTCGAAAAAGCTTGAGGTAAATCAATACCATGCGCCCGGATTCCTATGTCTGCCGTATGGTCGATCAGTTCAAAGTCATTATTCATAAACGGTATAATCCAGATTATAGCATTTACTGATAAGCGGACAAAACTTTTAGTAGATGTAGTATCTTATAATTAAGGGATTTGATTAAGGCAGGTGATAATTGTGTTACCCTTGATTGGGCTTTCACTCGTAGTAATCGGCTGGATTGAACAGGTTTACCGGTCACTCTCCGGAAAACATGTCCATTTTTCTCCGTTCTTCCTTACTTTTTTTCTCATAGGGACGGCAATTCTGGCCTACGATCGCTTTAATCAGGCAGATATCGTCATAGGCTCAATGTTCGCATTCACTACAGCGTTAGCGTTTACTATTTTGATGATCCTGTTAATCCGTAGCCGAAAACCGGGGACGTTCTAAGTGGCTCCTGCCGGAATCGTAGTCCCCGTTGCTTTAGCAATAAGTTTTCCGTCCTGGTTTGTTACCGTCATTTCAGAGACGCCTACTCTTTTACCGCTGCGCAGAACTTTACCTTCTGCGGTTAGCTCATCACCCACCGCCGCAGGTGCCATCAGGTGGATATTAAATTGAGTGGCCAGGCTGGGTAAACTTAAAGAGTTGATTGCCAGGGAAAAGGCATAATCAGCCACAGCCATAATAACCGAACCGAAAACAACTCCATTAAAATTCAAATATTCGGGAATCATTTTCATCGAAACTCTGGCATATCCTGGAGACAGGTCCAGAACCTTAATCTTGAGAAAGGAAGCGATAGGCTCGCCTTCCATTTTGATCATTAAGGCCGCCAGATTACCGCTCTTTTTAGATTTTGTTTCCGAATCAGACACCTTATTCCTGCGCTAGTTTTTTGGATCAGCCCCATTATAACACATTAGAGTTTTCATAGATATTAAGACCATAAACTATGCTATAATGCAAACATACTACAGAGATAAATAGACGAATCAAGGGGGGCGGACATGTCAATTTATTTAATGTTGACAACTCTTACGGATACTGGAAGAAAAAGCCTTCAAGAAGACCCCGAAGTGCTCAAAGAGCTAAATAAAGAAGTGGAATACCTTGGAGTGAAAGTTCTTAGTCAATATGCGTTGCTGGGGCAATATGATTTCGTCAGCATTCTAGATGCACCAAGCAACGAGGTAATTGCCAAACTGGCTATCCGCCTGAGCGCCAGGGGTACCACTCAGACGCTGACCATGGCAGCTATTACTCTGGATAATTTAATCGCAGCTTTAAAGGAAAAATCCACCCCCTGGTAGCTTTATTACATAACATTTCCTCAAGAAGGTTGATCAGTCAGCAAAGGCAAGAGCTGTTATTTCAAGAAACCTTTGGAATTCAGATAATTTTGGGCCACGCTTATTGCGGATTGACCTTGCAGCGCTATCTGGCTGTTTAAAGTCTGAAGGGTAGTAAGGGTCAATGATTGAAATACCGGATTTAGAATGTTCGCCATTTGAGGGTATTGATTATAGACTGATCCTCGGACAATTGGTGCTGGTTCATAAACCGGTTGGACGTTTTTAGGATCGTCGAGGCCTATTAAGTTCAAAGCGGCAAGCGATCCGTCCGTCCCGTAAGCCATGGCAGCATTGACTCCGCTTGTCCCATCTGCTGCCGCCTTCTCTGTTTGAGCAGTATTCCCGCCCGAAAAAGTTAATAGCTGGCTCTGCATTAACGTGAAATTATAAGCTTTCTCAAAAGCCGGCAGAGCGACCGCGCTGGTCACGAATTCATCGGAAGCTGCCAATTTAACCAGCCCACCTCGGTTGACATAAGCTGCAAAATCATCCAGATTGTGAAGATTTTCTTTATCTGAAAGAGCCTTTGTAATTGCGATAGCCCATGTGTTATTGGCAGGAGCGGCCTCTAACCAGATGATATTATTCTGCTGCTGGTCGAGTATCTTAACTTCATTATAACCTTGCTGTGCATTTTTCCAGACAGCCGGATCAACGTTCGGGAAAAAAATTGAGCCATTGCCTGTGTACTCCGGGTACGTATCGATTTGATTGTTTAAGATCGCCTGGCGCACAATCTGGGTCGGTCCCAGTTGAGATTTGTCAATAGTCTGAATTCCATTCTTTTGCAGCATCAGGATCATTATTTGCGCCAGAAGACCACCTTCCGTATCAATCTTCGATCCGACTGTAACCTTACCCTGGCTCTGGATAGAAGTACTGGAAGCTCCTATAGAGGCAATGGCACTGGAAGCAGGAGTAGAGGCCGGAATTGTCCCCGGTATCTCTCTTGAACAGGCTGCAACAAGGGTTATCGAGATTAAAACAAGCAGAATCATGCAGTGTAATGAGATTCTTTTCATCTAATACTTCCTCTAGAGCGGATTCTGGATGGGATAGAATTTTAAATTAAAATTAAAGTGATACATTATATTGTATAGCATAAAATTCTACTTTTTCTTTTCTTAAGAGCACCTGGATTATCTACCGAATAGAGTCAAGTATATTAACGGATTTAAAATAGAATGAAAGTAAGAAAATATGTTAAACTTATTCTGGGTTACTGATATTTTACACCGGGTTAGTGTTTAGCAGGTAATAGGGTAATATGCATCATTCTCTCCGTCTTTACGGAAGACACCAGCATCGATTGATCCATCTGTACATTTCTCTTGCCAGATTGACTCGCATCCCGGTTGTCGGCAGCGTTGTACGCTGGGTGGCGAACACGTATGGTATGCACGGTCACAGTGGATATTATTTAACTCTCTCAGAAGCTGAACAAATCGTTGATATTGCGAGAAACGTTTCTTTAGGCCCATGTAGTTGCCGTGAAGAATTTCATAACTGCGATTATCCCGTGATGAGTGAGATAGTGCTGGGGAATGGTTCGTCAGAGGTTTACGCATCACGTGTAAAAGAATTCCGGCAGGTATCCAAAGAGGAAGCCAAGGTAATACTCCGGGAAGCTCACCAGCATAAATTAATCCATAGCATCATGAGATGCGGCAATCACTTTTACGCTATTTGCAGTTGCTGTAACTGCTGCTGCGTACCAACGCGCTTGAGGCAAAATTTCGGCATAGGACAGGCACTGGTCCGCAATGTGAACGTAGTCAGTGATTTCCAGAAACAGCAGCTCGGTTAATCAGGATAAATCGCAGATATCCAGCCACCCTTCTTTCAAGGCTTGCAGTACTGCCTCAGTCCGTGAATCTACCTCAAGTTTACTGAAGATATTACTGAGGTGGGCTTGAACGGTGCGTTCACTGATCTCAAGCTCTTTTGCGATTTCCTTATTCCTCATTCCTTTGGCAGTCCATTTAAGGACCTCTATTTCGCGCGGGTAAAGGTCCAGATTTCCTTTTTTACCGTTCTTGTCTGCGATGAGGTGGCGTATAATATTGTTGGCCGCGCTGCGGTCGATAATCCCATCCCCCTCAAACGCGAGACGTACAGCGGTAACCAGTTCACGAATCGGTGTGTCTTTGGTTAAGTAACCCGCCGCTCCAGCTCGGAGGGATGCCAGTATATAGGTTTGGTAATTGAATGCACTGACAATAAGGACTGCCGTATTAGGGGACGTCTCTTTAATTCGTTTTGTAGCTTCGATGCCATTGAGTTTTGGCATAGCCACATCCACTATAGCTACATCCGGTTTAAGCTCTTGAGATAAAGCTACGATCTCTTCTCCATCGCCTGCTTGACCTACTACTTCTAATTCCTTCTCGTCCGACAGAAGACGACAGAGACCTTCCCTGAATGCCGGATGATTATCAGCTATGACAACTCTAATCTTTTCCATCTCAACCTCCAAAGGAACACCTAAGATTATAATGTTTACCTTAACTTGTCAATACATATTTCAGCTTGCTAGTAGGATTTACCTAGTGACAATTGTTAAGATTACACAAGTTATAAGCAATAAGGATGATTATAAAATGTGTCTTTTAGTTAATAGATTAAATGCTATGGCGGATTACAGCTTAGAGGGATAGCGTTAGAATACGTTAGGCCCAGGAGAATTAGAACAAAGAGGAAGGGGAAAAAAGGCGGATGGGTGGCGGGTTATAATTCTCCTGGGTGTTGAATTAAACCTCATTGACATCATCTGTTCGCCCTGTAACCACTGAAGATAGAATCTATGTTTAGCGTTCATCACGAATTGCACAAAATGGAGCAGGCAAATGATTAACGAAACCGTAAACAAAAGCCAAAAAAGAATTGGTTTAGCAACCGAGGCCATCAGAATATTTGTAGTTGATGACCATCCTCTATTTCGCTACGGTTTGCTGACGGTTTTAAATGAATATCCGCAATTCAGGGTAGTAGGCGATGCGGCCAGCAGCCTTGAAGCTTTGCCCAGGATTGAGGAGATTCGGCCGGATATCGTAATTATGGATATATTTATGCCGGATAGTGACGGAATAAGAGCAACGGGTCTTATTAAGCAAAAGCTGCCCAAGACTGAAATAATAATTTTAACCATCTCTGATAACGAAGATTTATTTTTTAATGCCATCAAAGCCGGAGCAAAAGGTTATCTTCTTAAAGGAGTTGGTCTCATGGAAATTATTGAAGCCATTAAACAGGTCGCCGCAGGCGAATCAACCGTTTCTCCCTGTATGGCCAGTCGGTTATTGGAACAATTCCGTGAGAATGGGAGGGATGGCTTGGGGAAAAAAGGATATTATGACTTAAGTATACGGGAAAAAGAAGTCTTAAAGCTTACTGCAAAGGGATCAAGTAATAAAGAAATTGCCGCTAATCTGTTTATCAGTGATACTACTGTCAAAGCCCATATGCGCAATATATTGGAAAAGCTTCAGGCGAAAAACAGAGCTGAAGCCGTGGGGGTAGCCATCGCCAAAGGTATACTGGATCAAAATAATTAATCATCTGAAATATGCAAAGGATATGAACCTCTTATCTCCTCATACGATTCAGGAATAAGAGGTTTTTAATTTAAGTCAATTATTCGAAGTAAAACTAACCCATTTCTAACCTTAATGAGTTAAGATGAACAATTAGCCGTTAATTCAAGAGGGTTGGGAGAGACTAATGTACCGTCACATAAAATATTTAGTATTAATCCTGATAATGTTGCTGGCGTTGTATCCTATTGCCGAGTTAACCAGGGTCATTCTTGTCAGCGGTGAATTCTATTTCCCGGAAATGAAAGGGCAATTTGCAGCTGAAATTGCCATAATGTGGGTATTGTACCTTTCTATTGTCCCTCTGTTTTTAATGATTAATAACAGCAGATTACGGCATTATCGGAAAATAAAAATGAAAATCTTAAAACGAGCCCAAGCCCAAAGGGATCAGTCCCTGAGGTCCACAAGAGATGGAAACTATATCCGTGTAAACTTTCTAAAATAAGATAAGCCGGCTCTAGGTTACTTAACACCGGCTTATTCATTATGTTTATAAATATTCAAATCTCTGTTTTACAGTATTCCAGTTTACAATATTCCAGAAAGCCTCAACGAACTTAGACTTCTCATTTTTATAGTCCAGGTAATAAGCATGCTCCCAGACATCCAGTACCATGATGGCGGACTGGCAACCCGGCGGGAAATTTACATTATGCTTTTCTATCTGTATGACCATAAGCCGGTTGCTTTGGTTGCAATAAGTTAATGCCGCCCAGCCGGAACCTTCACAGCTGATTGCTGCCTGGGTAAACTCTTTCTTGAATCTGGCAAAATTCCCAAAACTGTCTTTAATCGCATCGCTCAGCACATCGGCCGGTTCCCCTCCGCCACCTTTTTTGGATGGAGCAAGGTTCTGCCAGAAAAGATTATGGAGCTGGATGCCTCCCACGTTAAAAGAAAGCTCCTTGGCTAAAGATTTGACATCGACTTCTGAATTCTCGTTATGGGCTTTATCTAATTTCTCCAGAATGGTATTGGCTGCACTGACATAAGCTTGATGGTGCTTCTGATGATGCAGCGTTAACTGGTCTTCGGAAATATAAGGTTCCAGATCGTTGTAACCATATGGTAGTTCCGGCAAATAATACATTCCCGGTTTGAGCTTGGGTTTAGCGGCGGACTTCAGGGTAGTTTTCGTTGTCATTTTTTCCTCCTGATACTCATTATATTAATATTAACAACCTGGTCTATTACGGTTAACCAGTTCAGGAGTTTATTAATACTCCTGATTTCATAGCATCTCGCGTATTTGACAGATTGAGGTTTGAGCGAGGTAAAGCATTGATTTGATGAGCTGCATCACAGTATTCGACTACTTTTCCATTATTCAAGCGGAAAATATCGATGCCCCTGATGGTAGTCTGTTTGTTCGTCGGGGTTTTTCCGAGAAAGGTGTTTCTTTGTATCCCTGAAATAGTATAGAGGACCATCACGCGGTCTTCTTTAGTGATTAAATTTTCAATGGTTAATGCGTAATTCGGGAAAGCCTCGCCAACAGACCTGAAGAATTTTCTAAAGGTTTTTAGGCCGGATTTATTAAAAGAGGTTGTATATTGAGTAAAACTGTATACTCCTGATTTAATACCTGTCTCCGGTGCCTTCTTTGATGTTACTTCGCGATAAAGCCGGCGTATTATTTCAGTATTTTGTTCAGTCACCATAATCACTCCCCTTGATATTATTTTTTTTCATCAAAATCAAGCTGGCTGCATACCTGACGAGAGGATGCTGCCTAAGCCTGGATTCATTCTGTAAGACCTGGCCGGTTCTTTTGCAGGTACATTTATTTTCTCCGGCAAAGAGATTAAGCC
>DEUU01000353.1 GCA_002362735.1 Dehalococcoidia bacterium UBA3254 | reverse complement strand
TTGTGATTGAATCTGTGCAAGGGGTCAGGTTTTTGGAGTGGGGTAAGGAATATTGTTTCAATGTCGCAAAATACTAGTTTGTTGAGGACACTCTGTTTACGTTGTATGCCTAACTTGGGAGATGCTAATATGTACCCGCAATCTTGCGATACAGGGCTTTAAATTGATAAAGATCACCCACGAGTGCTTTAACACACGGCGGAGAGCTACAAGGCTTGGATACGCTTTCATGTCTTTCCAGTCAATAGGTGTACCACTTCAAGTGATACTCCATTCTTTCGTTGACCAAAGGTTAGTTTGGTTTTCTTTGATTTATGGTGATTTTGATGACAATACTTTATTGCTTGCTCTTACTGAGATCGAAGCCATGAGACTACCTCACATAAGGCACAAGGGAGTATCACCGATGGACATGGCGTTTGGCTCTTCTGGTTCGTTTGATGAATACTTTCTCTCGGAAGAAGTTCAGAAGGCATTAGGTATTGATTTAGCTAAACCCCACAGTGGGTATTCAGTCGAACATCAGGAGCAAATCAGATTCCAGATAGACATCCATGACGATTGTTTTTCAGTCGTGAAACCTGTCGACTCAGGGTTATTGCGACGGCTTATTCTATGTGTCCTCCAACAGCACAGTTTTTATCTTAATAATGAAGTGGATTGGTCTGGTATCCTCGGAGATTTAACCAACATGGTAGAAAGACAAACTCAAAGAGCGCCGATTCTGTTAAGGAGTCAACCTAGTCGGCAGTACCTGACTGTACGAAGAGAGGGAATATTATCTGCGTTAAAGGCTTCCCTCAGCTCCAAACTCGCAAGTAATATCATCATCTATGATTCAAAGGCTCAGTGGTCAAGGCATCCGAACCTCGGATATGTCGGAAGGGAAACGGATTAACGCACCATCGAGATTGCAAGGGACTACTAACTTTTACTCTGAAACTGGATGACATCACAACACTATTATTGATACCCATCTTTTCTATTTGTGCAAAAATATAGTACCTATTTTCCCCAAATTCAATCAACTTCGAAGGATATTCTATCAACAAATGAAATCCAATGGAATCTAAACCTTAAGTAAAGTATATAATAATGAAGCCTCGACTCCGGAAGTATCTAGTGATAAACTCTCAGTCATATTATCACGTCAAGTGTTGAAATAAAGAAACTAGCATACGATTCACAAACCACTAATATAAAAAAACTGACTAATATGGAAACTACAAAATTTCTACAGAAAATGGCTGAGTCTGGGGATGCTGACTCACAATTCAGAATGGGATACCGGATAGCATTCGGACAGAAACGCGTTCATAATTGGCCGGAAGCGATGAAATGGTGGATATTAGCTTCAAAGCAAGGGCAAGCCAGGGCTGCATTCTATTTAGGTACATGTTATGACTTTGGGAACGGTGTCCCAAAAAATCTACAAACGGCAATAAAGTGGTATAGACTTGGGGCAAAAAGAGGGCATGAAACAGCTCAATATAATCTTGGTTTTTGTTATCGTGAAGGAGAAGGGGTACCAAAAAACCCTAGACGTGCGGTTTATTGGTTCAGTAAAGCCGCCAATCAGGGACTTGCCAGTGCTTTACGAGATTTAGGAGTTTGTTATCACGAAGGAAATGGTGTTCGTGCTGACCCAAAAAAGGCAGTTGAATGTTACCGGAAGGCTGTTAGAAAAGGCGATAGTAGAGCTATGTACAATCTTGGACTCTGTTATCTTTTTGGTGATGGAGTCAAAGAAAATAAGACAAGAGCCATTGAATGGTTCCAAAAATCTGCTAAGGCGGGTTACCGAAAAGCCCAAGTAAAGTTAAAACATATCATGGTTGATATCGAAATCAATCAAGAGCCGCCGACCCGAAAGTTACTAATAGAATTTTAAGACATAATAAGAACATACCCCATTCCAAAAGACTTTCCTCTTGCATAGATTCAATTACAGGTATAAACCTGCGAAAAGCTCGATAAAATATAGGAATTTTAGCGTATCTGTAGCAGCGTTAGCCCATCAGGAAAACGTCAGAATAATATGAGATGAATCATATTGACATGACTAAATCAATCTGTTAGCATGCCCAAAAGGAAATATGCAATCTTGCCTCAATAGCTATTACTGAATTAACTCGATACTGAGGTTGTTTTCCGGTTTAAACCGGTTAGGAGCAATCAAAATAAAACCTTTGATGATATTCGAACGGCATATCAACTGGGTGTATTCAATCGGCATCATCGTGTCAGTGGCGATCCCGATAATAATGCTAGCTAGCTTGGGTCAAAATGATCTCCTCGATAAGATGAGCAAAGAAACGGCACTATATCACGGGCTTCGTTGGTATCTTGACGAAGCCTATACTGGCGAATGGACAGAAGACAACGAACCTAACCTAAATGCGCTTGAGTGGATAGACAATTCGAGCGACTGGTACGAAGCCACACTCACCATCTACTTGGATAATCCAACAGAATACCCGATGACTGTCAAAGCATCGAATAACAGAGGGTCGTATGCCGAAACCGGCGGATTCGAAATAACTAGTGCTTTGTACAAAGTGGCGCCATACAGTCAAACCCCGATGGAAATAAGACTGCGAGAGTCGAAACTGTACTGGCACGACCAGTCACTTGGCGTCTGGTTCGACGTAAAGCCAGACACCGCAGCCATCGCGGTTATGACCGGGAAGCCAAAGCCAGAAGTTTTGTACCCGTTAGCCGTGGGACTGGGTCTTATACTCGTCATTGGTCTCAGCTGGTGGATTCTTTGGCGAAAACGTCACAGTTATCTATGGTTGCTGCTGTGTTGGAACTTCGTGGGCATAATCGCTGTTCTCACTCTATCGAACCGGCGGGCTTTACTTGAGAGTAGCCATCAAACTGGATATGCTGGTGTGAACGAAGATCACGGCAGCGCACTTCAAGATACGAAGCGACAATTCAAGGTAGGTTATATTTTTCTCGGAGTATACGTTCTTTCCATCGCTCTAGTTATTGCACTCACCATCGCGGCACGGACTCCGGTGTTCCTTGTATTCGCCCTGCTTCCGGTGTACCTGGGAATCCGCAAATTCGGGGAAATGCGTAAGCTCAAAAGCTTCATGTGGAAGCTTGAGCATCTTGAGTAGGAGCCATTGTCGCTTATATCTCTGTCGGTTTACAGGACAGAGGTGGAAGTGCTAGCTTGATCGATGATATTTGTTAGCCGTTGTCGCACTCATGTGGTTGTTTTCTGAAGCGCAAACTACCACCGCAGTGGCACTGATATGGTAATACCGTTCCAAAAACCTGACCGCTTGCACAGATTCAATCACAAGTTTATAATTCCCATAACCACAGGGATAACCATGTGAATATTTAGGATACTTAATTTTGAGTAGATATAACTGGTTTCAGAGACATTTGAATTGGACATACATATTCGGATTGATCGCGATAACAATTGTGTGTGTATTAACTATCAATTTATTGACATCCACATCAACTTCAGAGAATGATGGTGACTCTCCCGGATCGTATGGATTACGGATGTACCTCGACTCGTCATATACACAAGAATGGATCGGAGAAACATTTCCTGACCTAGATAATCTAGACTGGAAATTAAAGGAAAACGGTTGGTATGACGCTACTCTCACTACCTATCTTTATAACACCGGACAACATCCCCTGACGGTAAAAAGCACCGTAGCCGAGAATCCTGATGTGATAGTACCTGGGTTTAGTGTGGGCAGTGAGACATACAAACTCAAGCCGGAAGAGCGAATACCGATGGCTATTGAATTAAGTATCGCGGATTGGTATAGCGGTAATCCCATGATATGGTTTCAAATCTTACCGGATACGAGTACCACTGAAGGAGATAACGCTTGGCTAATAATAATTCCCACTTTACTGGCTGTTGTTGGATTATCTGCGTGGGTACTTCACCGGAAAGGTCAAAGCTACTGGTGGCTTCTTTTAGCACTAGGTTGGATTGGATTTATAGCAGTCCTTAGCTTATCAAATAAGCGGGCGTTAAAAGAGGGAATTAACAATGACGGATTGACACTATAGTCAATACTCCAAAACCCCCACCCCTTGCACAAATTCAATCACAAGTTTATAATTCCCATAACTAAAAAGACTTCTTTTTAGTACACGTATTCATCCCGATACTAATACATCCTTAATCGTAAACTTGCCTCCTAAAATATAGT
>DEUU01000010.1 GCA_002362735.1 Dehalococcoidia bacterium UBA3254 | reverse complement strand
AATAACTCTTCCAGGTTTACCTCCCGCCCTTCCGTCGAGTAGCCGAGGCGGCGCATCATCTGGGGATCGGTCGCATACACTTCCACCCCCATTTTTTCCAAAAGGTCGACGTAGGAATCCTGCCCTAATCCATTGCGGGCGATAAACGTGACATGATGCCCTCCTTTCTTTAATAACCTGATAATCTGGAACAGTCGTTGGGATCCCGAAGCCCGATCAAATATGGGCATAAACGGGTCAATGATTAGTATATTGCTTCGGACACCTCTTGCGCTGGCCAAAACCACATTTTTAGGATCCGGCGGCAACTGATTTTTTAAAACGGAAGCCCATTTTTTGACGAACTTTTTTTTATTGATGAGTTGATATTTTTTCATCCCCCGGGAAAGGTCGTTCCCGCTGGATATCCCCTCGTGGTGAATTACCCTGGAAAAGGGACAATAGACGACTTTATAACCGGCCCGCCGGGCTTGGAAACACAGGTCGGTATCTTCATAATATCCGGGGGAATATTTTTCATCGAAATAATGGAGCTCCATCAGGAGAGAACGGCGGATGAGGAGGGAAGCCCCGGAAACATAATCCACCTCGCGCACATAATTATATCGCGGGTGTTCCGGATCATCGAACCGGCCGTAATTCCACCCACTTCCGTCGCTGAAGATAATCCCCCCCGCCTCCTGCAGGCGGCCATCGGGATAGACAAGCTTGGAACCGGCGATGCCGATTGAGGCATCCTCCTTCATGACATCGACGAGCGCTTCTAGCCACCCCGGTTGGGGTTCGGTATCATTGTTCAGAAACAGAACAAATTCCCCCCGGGCGACCTGCGCTCCTTGATTGCAGGCCAGGGTAAAGCCATTATTGGTCATGTTGGTTATTAGACTAATAGAATCAACTGCGGAATCCAGGAACTCTTGAGTACCATCAATCGAGGCATTATCAACAATAATCAGATCGAACAGATCATGGGGAGTATTGTTATTTAGAGACCGAAGGCATTTTATCGTATATTCTAGCTTATTACATACTGGGATTACCAAAGAAACATGGCCAGGTTTTGGTACATTATTTTTTAAATCAGGGGATATCAATTGTGGGATGAAGGTGGTTTTTGTTATTTCTTTTTTTCGAGAAATCGATTCTTTAAGCGATGAAATTTTTTGGCATAAGTTCGCAATATGCGTATCACGCTCCACCAAAGAAGTCTTTAAATTCGATATTTGTATTTCACTGGCTCTTATAATTTGGGCAAAGCGGTCGTTAAGAAAATGGGAATTTTTAATCTCATCTAAAACATTTATCAATCCATTATTTATGAAAGGGAGAGAAGGAGGTTCCCATTTTCGTCCAGTAATTAGAGATTGAAAAAGTACTTCTTTTTTTATCCAATCGTTGATTTTATTTTTAGAAAATAATATTTCGGAAATCGAACATAATTCTTTGATAATTTCTTCTATATTTCCTGTCAAATTTGAAGAGGATAGACCAACTTGAAGACTAAATAGGACACCTCGTGTTACCACCCAGCCCAGTTCAATTTCTCCTAAAATTTCCCACTCCTGATCAATCACTTTTAAGCCAAATTTATTAAGAATAACATTAAAAGGTGCACAATCAACAAACTTTCCACTAATTAGGAAATCTTTTAGTTCTAATTTCTTTGAATTCTTCTCTGGACAAGGTGATGGGCCGGGCTTTGATAAGGAAAGGAGGAATTTAAACCAAGGACTTAAAGAATGGGCTATTTCTGACGGGTTTGACCCTTTAGCTCTTTCCTTAATTACGTCCCATAATAATTGATACCCGGCAATATACTCATTTTTACCGATGTGATGCTCTACTCTTATTTCATCTTGACATAAGAGATAGTCAATTTGCTTAGGCCCAATATAATTCTTTACAACCTCTATCCCTCTTTCGTTGTTAATAAAATTAGTTTGGGTAGCAAAAAATGGTAAACGGTTTGTGGCAAAACTCCAAGCAATAGATCCTGGGAAGTCATCACTAAGGTTAGATCTTGAAACCACCACCATAAAAGAATTGCTGAAATCTTGGAACAAACCATTTCGCGATAGAGAATCAAATACTAGGGCTTCATCAAACAATCTGAAAGAAGATCCATTATAATCTCTTGCGTAACCCCTAAGCAATTGATCTATAGAATTAAATTTAGGATCCGTACACGCGGATTGGGAAAGGACTAGCTTCGGCAATTTATAATCTGGAAAAGGATAGAAAAAGTGATAGTTCGGGAACCCAGATTTAGATAGATAGGTTATTAGCTCCGATCGGCCGAAGGTTACCGGTGATTTTTTTGCATATAATCCCTGGATCCCTAAAAAAGGGACTCCAAGATGATCTTCGGCACACCCATTGAAATATTTTAGCCCAAGGCGATTCTCAATAGCTACTACAAGACGGCCTTGGGTAGAAAGAAACCTGCCAACATGATTTAAATAATTAGATATCGGGTCACCGTCATTTGAAAATAAAGGTGCATATTCAAGCACCCCGACTAGCAAAATCCAATCATATAAAGTTGTCGTATCGAAAGTTAACAAATCCTCTAATATAACTTTTACATTTGATAAATCTCGACATCTTTTCGCTGTAATTAAAGCACGGGTTTTGCTCCCTTCGACCGCAGTCACCTTTGCCCCAATTTCACCGATATACCGCGTAAGGGCTCCACAGCCGCAACCCAACTCCAACACCTTTTCACCAGGCTTTATCCCTAAAGGTCTAAGGAGGCAATGGCGGGCGGGGCTTAAATGGTACTCAGAGGGCCAATCTACGATACTATTTATCAATTCCAACGAAAAGACACTTAAATCATTTGCCTTAACGATAACATCCATAATTCGGTTTTCGATTTCGGCACCATCTGAGTACGCGATACCTGGGAATCCCTCACGGGTCCATAACTGAAGCTCATCATTCCAAAAATAGTCCATTTTTAAATCCCCTGAATTTTTTCTCGGCGGTATTCTATTGATTATTTACTATCGTTAGTTAATGAAAAAGAAAAAATATTAATTCCGCAGAAATGATAGTGAATATAGCTAGTTGACATTTCAGTGCACTTTTTTAGATAAATGGTCCCCAAAGAATGCGGCTTTAACTTAACTCCCATAAGCTCAGGTAACCAGTCACCGGGATAATTTTTTTTCATTCAATAATATAAGGGCTCCAAAGTCAGCAGTTAGGAAAGGCGATTTTGTTGGACTATTAGCCATGCCCATCCAGGACCGTCCTACCCAACCTAACTTTTTCCCACCCAGAGGTTGGTATTTCTAAAAAAGACACAAATAACCTTTGCAAGGAAGATGCCAATAAATATTATCAGCCAACAAGCTTATTCCTTTTTTTTTATTAAATAGGCCAGAAAATATATGTCAATAACCAGGCAATACTTTGCAAGGAAGTTAGGGAGGATGGGGTAATTTAATTCAGTTGGACAAATTAATCGGATCTATCCATCGGAATGACGAAATCAAAACCCCACTTTTGAGGGATTGCTATTATTAATAATTTAGTCAAGAGTTAATTTGAACTGTGTACCCGCAATACGAGTCAAAAAAACTGCTTTAAATAGCTTTTTCATGTTAAATAAAATAGTTAGCAGAACATATTTCCCCATCAGCTTCACAACCCGATTTACCGAGTTGAGATAGAGGGATCGAGCCCGTTGAGCACGATCAAAGCCGATAAAAGCTATTACGAACTGCTGCCGTTAGGTCGCAATCCCTCTAATTATAATCACCTACCAACAAGATCGCCCGGTAACCCTCTAGTCCGCAGCCAGGCCGTACTTGCAATAATCCAAGCCGATGCCGTTATCTTGAACATGCAAACTCCGGAATGGTTCCTGCCAGAGAGCGCCCGGAGTTTCCGGCAGGTAGTCCCTCCTCAATCGATGGAAAGAGTAATCGAAGTTCAGGAGTCAGAAGATATTTCCCTGCGAATTGCTATTCAGGCCTATCAAAAGCAGATTCCCTCTTTCCTCCCTTCCCAATTGACTGGCCGGAAAATCAATCTCGTTGCCTGATTTCCTGTCAAAAAATTGACAAACAGGGCATATTCTTCAGATCGGCTATTTCCAAATCAAATCGGGTTTGAAGACGAAACCAAGCTCCGTGCTGACACCTTAAGATCTCTGCCCCTAAAAAAGTGCGGCGGGGAGGTATAACAGGCTGTTTCTGTTAAAAAAATAGTTTGACTTTTTGGTTTTTTCAGCTTATTATGATGGATAGTATTTATATTTCAATAGTATGGCGAAAATCTTTTTCCGGTCCAGCTTTAGGGGAATGAAAAAGTGGCCGTTAACAAAGCACTTCCCGTAGCCCTTCTTCCGATACCAGCCCATCGGAATGACTATAGCTATAGCTTTCCCCCGGGCAAACTCCGGGCAAACCCACCGGCCCCCAGAGTTAAAAACCCGAAAGTCCTGGAAGCCGATGCGGTTATCTTAGACTTAAAATCGTCCGATTGGATTTCCTTTGGAGAGGCCATCCACCCGATCCACACCGCTAACCCGGGCCCTTCCCTTGGAACGGACCTTCAGATCCCCCCTTATTTACAGCAGACCTTTATTGAAGCCTACCGGCGTCAGGCCGATCCCCGTTTGACCCTGCCCTCCAAGGGCGAATGGGTTAATCTAACCGCCTAAAAATTCATTAAAAACCAGATCATGGTCCAGCGGCGACCTGGTGCCACTCTGACCGTGTATCTCCACCTTATCCTTGCCTTTAGATGATGCCTGAGGAGGAAATATTTAATTTAAGTTTTTGCCCCTCCCGGACGATATAGAGGGTGAAAGGCAAGTCGTATGGTCATCACCAGCTATCACATCCAAAATGTACTTAGAACCTACAGCCAGCAGAGTTCCGAAGGGAACCGGTTGGCCAGATTCCGCAGGCCCGACAAGGCCGAGCCGCACGAGATTGTTAAAATATCCAATGAAGCCCGAAAACAATACATGGTGGATACGATCAGCCAGGAAATGCTCAACCATCTGACCGAGACCTCTGAACGGAACGGTACGGCGCAGGAGATATTGAACCGCCTGAGCCAGGAATACGGAAAACCGTTGGACGTCGGACTGAAAGAAAATGAGAACCTGGTATTCAAGGTTATGGACCAGGAGCGCAAAGAGGTCGTCGACACCCTATCGCCGCGGGACAGCGAACAACTAAGAAACCGGTTAATGGACATTACCAAGACTATAGTCAGCAGCAATCTGTTATAGAGGAGCAGGGTCATGAAAATTCAAGACATCAGCCAAAAGACGCAGGTTCTCCAATACGTCAATCAACAGACCAAGGTCAACACCAACGATCAGGGAACGGTCAATCCGGGAACCACGGTTCAATCCCAGATCGGGGACCGGGTGGATTTATCCCCTTCCTTTAAAATGATTAAAAAGATCGAAGCGACTGCGCTCTCGGCCCCGGATACACGGGCCGATAAAGTGGCGGCCCTAAAGAAAAAAGTGGAATCCGGCACGTACCAGGTGAACAGCGACAAGGTCGCCGGGAAAATGCTGCAGGAGTTTATCGTCGAACTGAACAAATAATACCCGCTCTTTCTTCCCCTCCCCTCAAAAAGCCGGCCCTGGCCGGCTTTTTCCTTTGACCGGCATTTATCCAGAACGTCGAAAATAATTCCGAATTTTCTCGTCTATCAATTTCTAGTGGGGACCGAGTGGCGGACGGAATAGTCGGTTTGGTAGAGGATGACCTGTTTGCCGATTTTTTTTTCGGAATTGATCACCACCGGGGCCATAAGGTTGGCGGTAATTTCGCGCGGCGACTGCTTGGATATATTCACCACCACCAGGGCCTGGATTTCGGCGGCCGGCTGGTCCACCTGTAGTAAACGAGAATCTTCGGGAGAAAGGTCGATATCATAGTCTGAAACCAGTTCCAGGGGGTTCATCAAGACAAAGGC
>DEUU01000455.1 GCA_002362735.1 Dehalococcoidia bacterium UBA3254 | reverse complement strand
GTAAAGGTGCCGGAGCGAAAAGTTTACGTTTGAATCTGCCCCATTTTACCATGATCGGAGCTACTACACGCTACGCTTTGCTGAGTGCTCCTTTACGCGACCGCTTTGGCTCGGTTTACCGTCTGGACTACTATGACGCCGCTGCTATTGAGATAATTATCGAACGCTCCGCAAAGATACTCCACATTAAAGCAGAGGCAGGTGGACTCAAAGAAATTGCTACCAGGGCTAGGGGCACACCTCGTGTGGCTAACCGTCTCCTCAAACGCGTTCGTGATTACGCCCAGGTTATGACAGATGGTATCGTTACGCGTGAGGTGGCATGTATAGCTCTGGAGAAGCTTGAAGTGGATAATATCGGTCTTGATGAGATTGACCGTAAGCTGCTATTGACCATTATCGAAAAATATAACGGAGGCCCTGTCGGCCTCGAGACGATTGCAGCTTCTATCGGCGAAGAAGCGGATACAATTATGGATGTCTATGAGTCTTTTCTACTGCAGTTGGGTTTCCTGGAAAGAACATCCCGCGGCCGTATGGCGACACAGCGTGCTTATGAACATCTGGGGCTTCCGTATAAGCAAAAACAGCAGAGTAATCTCTTTAGTAATTGATTCATATAGCCTGCCGGTTGCTCTCCGTATTTGTGGCTGGGAATATCCATATTTACTCAATGGTTAATTATTGTTAATACTGTTACTCTAAACTTTATAGTGATAATTTCATACATACCCCAATAATTATTGTTGACTATTGCATGTTTCAATAAACTCTATTAGAATAAGTACGTTAAACAGGTTAAATAAGCTCGTTATTGATACTGATTATTGTGGTATTGTTAAGAAAACACTATCAACGATACAATTTTAACATATTACCGTACGTCATCGAACCATTGGGTGATAAAATATAGATCCAGAGTGAGGTTGGCACAGGTTCGAAATTAAATTGCAGGCTTCCAATTGCACTCGAGATTGAGGTAGATAATGAAAATTCTTATTGTAGATGATGATCTTTCTCTGATAGAGTTGCTTCAAAACAATCTACTGGATGAAGGCTGGGATGTTGTTTCCGCCTCAGATGGAGAACAAGCTATCGAAGTCGTGAGGATGGAATCCCCTGACCTGGTAGTTCTGGATATTATGATGCCCGGAATGGACGGTATTGAAGCCTGCCGGATTCTGGTCAGTCATTACTCAGTCCCCATTATTATGTTAAGTGCTCGCGGCGAAGTGATTGATAAAGTGACTTGTTTGAATTATGGAGCGGATGACTATTTGACCAAACCGTTCGAGGTTGCTGAGCTGGTGGCCAGGATTAAAGCCGTCATGAGACGCAATCAACCTGATGATGACAGGTCGATGACTTTTTTCCGGTCGGGTTCCATTACGATCGATTTCGAATCTCGGAAAGTTGATGTTAATGGGAAAGAGATACGTCTGACACATACAGAAAATCGACTGCTGAGGGTATTGGTGGTTAATACCGGGAAAACAATGAGCTATGGCTATCTATTGAATACGATCTGGGGGCCGGAATACCGGGCTGAAAGAGAATATTTACATGTGTATATCGGTCACCTCAGAGCCAAGATCGAGCCCGATCCTAAAAATCCGCAGTACATAATACTGAAACCCAATGTTGGCTATTTCTTCATGAGTGATGCGAAGGCTGCGAATGGCTAAATCTAACTTGCTTCATGTTTGCTGTAGCCATTGCGCAGCATACACTATAGAACACTGGCGTCGGCAGGGCTTTGAAACTACAGCTTTCTTTTACAATCCTAATATTCATCCCGAGTCCGAATACAATAACCGTCTGAAAGCGGTTGAGGCACTGTCCGTTGAAATGGAATTCCCATTGGTTATCGGCGTGTATGATTCCGGAAGTTATTTCCAGTCGGTCACCGGTGATTTGGGAAATCGCTGTAAATATTGCTTTGATCTCCGTTTGTCGAAGACGGCAAAAAAAGCTAAGGAAGGCGGCTTCTCAGCTTTCAGTACCACCCTTCTCATTAGTCCGCACCAAAAGCATGAGTGGATTCAAGAAGCAGGTGAAAGAGCTGCTCGCGAAACCGGAGTAGAGTTTTTGTATGTCGACCTGCGCAAGCGTTATTCGGACAGCCGTCATATCACCAAACCTATGAACCTCTACCGTCAGCAATATTGCGGTTGCATCTATAGTAAACTGGAGCGCTGTTTCGAAACGAAAGGCCACCAATAAACGGTGGAAATAATCGTAGGGTGGGTGCAGTCTCGGTATTAAAATAAAACTCAACGTACTAAAAAATCGGTCTTTAGAATCTAGACCCGAAAAAATAGTCAAACAAAGAGACGTAACCCACCAGAAACAAAAATAATAATATGCCGAAATAATCGTAGGGTGGATAAAATCTTCGTAAACAAGTTCTGCCGTACCGTCCCAGGCTATACTTTACTGGAATAAACGGCAATGTGAATGAAATAGATAAAGATTTTACCCGTCAATGAAGATTGGTTAGGCTTCGTTGGTAATAAAGCTTTTAATCTGAGCGTAAGAGAAGACCGGGCCGTCTTTGCACACGAAGACTGGACCGATATTACACCGGCCGCATTTCCCGATTCCGCACTTCATTCTTTTTTCCAATGTCGTTATCATCTGGTCCGGTGTAAAACNNCTTCGTAAACAAGTTCTGCCGTACCACCCCAGGTTATACTTTGCCGGAATACTCGGCGGTGAGAATAAGATAAGTAAAGATTTTACCCACCGAGAACTCTAAAAAGGGAGGAGATATGCCTGACTATCGCAGAGCTTTTCTACCTGGAGGTACATTCTTCTTCACTGTTGTTACTTACAGGAGATTTCCTATTTTCAATAGTAATGCATCCATTAATTTGTTGAGGGATTGCTTCAAGTATACGATACGAAGTTATCCCTTTAAAATCGATGCTACTGTAATTTTACCGGACCATATACATGCTATCTGGACACTGCCCAATAATACATCGGATTATTCTTTACGCTGGAAAATAATTAAAAGTACTTTCAGTCACCGTTATAAAGGACCGAAAATCACTGAACTCTCCAAATCCATGATAATGAAGCACGAAAGCGGTATCTGGCAACGCAGGTTTTGGGAACATCAAATAAGAAACGAAGATGATTTCAATCGTCATTGTGATTATATTCACTACAATCCGGTAAAACATAAATTAGTTCAGCTTCCTGCAGATTGGGAATACAGTAGTTTGAAAAGCTTTATAAAGAAGGGTTTGTATTCGGATAATTGGGGGCAACAGGTGCCTGTGTCATATCTA
>DEUU01000204.1 GCA_002362735.1 Dehalococcoidia bacterium UBA3254 | reverse complement strand
TCCCCTGCTGGTTTTATCCCCAGACCGCTCAATAAGATAAGTCGTTCATATCGTGCGCGGTTTATTAAGGGGATAGATAAGGGGGAGATCAAACTCAAGGCAGTTAATTCATGTTATTGTGGAGCAACGCTTAAAGAACAACTGTCAGGGATGGATCGCTTTGGTTTGCCTTTTTCCACCTATATCTGCAGACAATGCGGGTTGATTTCGACGTCTCCCCGGATTAGCGAGGAATCCCTCGGCCCGTACTACGATCGGATCTACCACCCCCTCCATTTTGGGATTAAATCCCTTCACGAGAGGCATGCGCTCTTTATGGTAGGGCAGGGTCACAAAATCTTTGGAATACTTCTTCCCTTTATAGGAAAAAGGAAACGGATTTCACTCCTGGAAATTGGGGCTGGCACCGGGAGTATCCTGATGGAGTTTGAGGTATCAGCGAGAGGTCATGGAATCAACGTAAACGGGATTGGTACAGAATTGAGTACTGAGTGCGTCAATGTAGCACAAGAACGTGGCTCAAATGTTATCTACGGCTCCTTTGACCGGATTATTAAAACGAAAACGAAATTTGATATTATTATTTTAAGTCACATATTTGAACATTTCATAAATCTGGATGAGGAAATTGCCAAAATCAGGGAATTGATTCACGATGACAGTCTCGTATATGTTGAGGTGCCGGGGGTCATGGCATTACATAAAAGCGGTCAGTATAATTTCGATTATCTCCAGTATTTTACGCACGCGCATATGTACAACTTTAATCTCACAAGTCTCACGAACATTTTCAACAGAAATGGTTTCCAGCTAGTGTACGGGAACGAATATATAAACGCAGTCTATACCAATGGGCAACAAAAGGTCCTCGTTGAGAATAACTTTTCGGAGCTTTCCAACTACCTTAAGTTTGTAGAGTCGATCTATACGGATCTTCAGGGCACCAAGTCAGAGATCATAGGAAAGAACAGGCTGATCAGCGATTTCAAGAGATCGATAAATCTACTGAACAGCAGGCGACGGTTGCTAAAATACACCCTCAAGAAACTACTGAATAAGGATATCCCCATTCACGAAATCTTTAAGATAAGATACTCGTAAGGTGGCGCCCCTGTTCTCCGGGGTTCCCCTTTTATAGCGGTACGAGCGGTACATCGGTCAGGAACGGTCTTTTATAGCGATAACTACTGTGATAAGAAGAGCGACGGGATAGAGTAATAGAAAAATGATAATAGAGGGGAAAAGGTATAAGATAGCAGTCCTTATGCTTATGATGGAAGGTGAATTCGGTGTCACTAAACTGGCGATCGAGACCCTGCTGGCATCGATAGGACGCGAGAAAGACGTCGTCATATCTCTACTCCTCAACGGAGGCACAGACGAACGCATACATCGTTACTTTCAGTCTATCCCGCACGTTAAATTTTATTCCTCTCCCACAAATTTTGGCGTTGCCGGCGGCAGGAATTTTCTTTTAACCAGACATGAAGCCGTCGGGTCGGACATTATAATGTTCCTCGATAATGACTTTTTCCTCACGAGCGACTATGTGCGGGGCATGTGCGAGTTCCTGGTTTCCCATAAGGATGCCGGGATTGTCGGTCCTATTATGCTCGGGGCCTGGGGATTCGTCGATTTAATCGGTATCGATGGTAAGATAGTCCCGGATGCGCCGGAGACCGCTGTCGTACCCGCTGTCGCCGGCAGGGCCGTAAAGGAACAGTGGCTGAGCCGGGGGATCGAAGAGAATATCTATAACATCGGCGAGAGAAACTGGTTTTTTACCGATTGTGTTATTACCCCCTTTACTATTTTTAGTTTCCTCAACCGGCATAATGCGAAGTGGTTACTTAGGCATTACCCTTACAGAACAATGCGGGCTGATCCCCGCGTAATCGATTTCATAAGAAAGGGCGGAGATGCAATCAGTGTATCCATTGTCGCCGGCGGAGGTCAGGTTTTCTATTCGAGCCTTTTGTCCAGGATAGGCCTGTTGGAGGATGCCTTCAGCCCGTGGGGGTACGAGGATCACGAGTTTTGCATCAGGGCCCTTAAAGCGGGCTATAAGAACTATACCAACTGCAACGCAATAGTGCTGCATGGAACGGATGAGCGAAGAACCGATCGCGGTCCCTCGTGGCACAAATACCATTTCTGTCGTGGACGGGCTATCCTCATCCGCAAAGTCATTAGGTCCAGGCTCTTAAGGATTCTCCTGTTGTCCGAGCTGCTGCTTAATACCCTTATTTTCGACGGGCTCTCCCTCATTATTCATGGACATTTCTTAATGAAGCCGGTAATATATGGAATTTACGGGTGGTTTCGGGGAATCCTAACCCCGGTTTACGACGGAGAAGATCTAATAGAACAGGCGAGGAAGGCGAAATCATGAAAACGAAGATAATTGAAGGACTGACAAAGATCCTACCCGGAGATGCGAAAGGGAATATTGATAAAAACAGGGAGCGTTGGGGGAAGAAAGAGTTCTGGGAGGGTAAGGATGATTATGGCTACCAGTGGGGGGGAGGACACGTGCAGTCATATCTCGAGATGAGGCGGGTGGTCGAATCGTACCTGATCCCGTTTGTAGCCAACGAGCAAAATGACATCCTGGAAATCGCCCCGGGGGCGGGCCGCATGACAACGGAGCTATTGAGACTGGCCAAGCGTCTCACGCTCGTCGACCTTAATCCCGCGTGTATTGACATATGCAAAGAGCGATTCAAATATTACGGTCATATCGATTACCATGTAAACGATGGGGTTTCCCTGGATATGGTCAAGGATAACTCGTGCGATATCATAGTGAGCTGGGATTCTTTTGTCCATATGGATAAGAAAGTAGTTGAAGGATATATCAGTCAGTTCGCGTCAAAGCTGAGAGATAACAGTTTCGCATGGATTCACCATTCAGGTATTGGGAAGACCAAGAAAGGGTGGCGGAGCAACGTAACGAGCGAAATAGTGGGCGAGCTCGCCCGAAAGTACGGATTGCTGTTAAAGGCCCAAATTAATGTGAGCCTCGTACAAGAGCCTGAACAGTTCTACCGTGACTGTATCTCCATTATGGTGAAGAATCCTGCGAATGATATTGTTGGGATTCCCAGGGAAACGTAAGACCACGTAACCGGTAAAAGAATTACCGTAGTTTACGTTGCCGGAGCTCACACATACGCTCGAGGTTGGAAATGCTCGTTGCCTTCATGCCCCATAACCAATACCATGCCTACAATATGTCTTTGGCTGTCCCGTATCTTGCCAGAGAGGGGGCGGACTCCATTTTTGTCAGTATTGATAAGGTATATTCTCATCACGAAGATGCGGAATCCATGATGAATAAATTGAATATACCGTATGTCGAGTTTAGCCGGAATTTCTTGAATGAACTAAAGCCGGACGCCCTCGTCGTCATGAACGATTGGAGCATGGTTACCCGGGAATATGTCAGAAAGGCAAAGTGGAGACGGATCGTTACCGTGGCGCTTATCGAGGGGGTCCAGGATTTTGAGGACACCCATGTGGCGCATATCGGGATAGGAAGAATTCGGCGGCCTTACAAGACTGTGGAATATCCGTTCTTGATTGGGGAATACGATAGGAAGTTCCTTAAAAGTCGAAAGGCTCGGGTCGTCGGGATGCCGAGGATTGAGCCG
>DEUU01000102.1:3641-3855 GCA_002362735.1 Dehalococcoidia bacterium UBA3254 | reverse complement strand
ACTCCTTCTCCATCCGTCATTCCTTCCTTCCCCAGTTCACCTGCACCGTCCCCCTTCCCATCCATTTCTCCAACAACATCACCTATACCTACTATTACTGAGTCACCATCCCCATTACCTTCACCATCTCCTTCATTATTCCCATCGCCATCACCTTCTCCATCGCCGAGTCCTGTGCCCTCGTTGAGCCCTTCTCCTTCTCCATCTCCTTCTC
>DEUU01000102.1:0-3427 GCA_002362735.1 Dehalococcoidia bacterium UBA3254 | reverse complement strand
TCCTTCTCCTTCTCCTTCCCCTTCTTATTCTCCTTCTCCATCTCCTTCTCCTACTGTCTCACCGACACAATACACACCGGCATCGGGATGGTATAATGACGGTCCAGTTCAATATTATGACTTCGATTCCAACACTTCTGTGGTCACTGCCACTGCAACACCTGCTCCAACTGCTTCAGTCTCTAATCAAGTACCGGCCGTTGGGACGATGTATGAGTTAGCGTATGGTACGAATCCTGATGGCACTCCTGACCTGGTTCCCGGTCAGCATGACATTATTGACATCCTTCCGGGTAATCCAGGCTATAGCGATTTATGGAGAATTAACCTGGTAATTGTACCCCAGACTTATACTCCAGACTCTATTCGCTCTGTTATTGACTTAACTGCAAGTAATTACACTATTACTCCCACGAATACTCTGGTAAATCGCCCTGTGGTCGCCAGCGGCTCAACTATAGGGGGTGGTAATAGTCTTCCTCAGGCCTGGTACAGAGGTCAAACGGCCTTCTATGCAGATTTTGGCATTAACCCTGATACGGTTAGCCAGGTATATATCTTGATTACTGGCCTGGATCCTTCAGGTAATCCCTTACCGGTATCTGGGCAGCAGAACATCTTTTTAACAATACCTGGTCTTCCTGATTATTCGGCTTTTTGTCTGGTTAATTTCATCACGGTGCCTCCGGGATACATTCCTGATACGCTTAAATCTTCTTCTGCTGCTTTAGCATCCGGATATTCTATCACAACTATGAATCGATTAGTCAATTATCCGATCATATCACCGGCAGCTACACCAGCTCCGTCTTCATCTCCATCTCCACTTCCGTCTCCGTCACCTGCATCATCTCCAATTATCAGTCCCACCGGCCCTTAGCCATTAACAACATTTATTACCTTATTAACCTGAAGGGGAAATAGTTCAGCCTGTTTCCCCTTTTTATAATGGATTTTGTTCTTGATGTCCGCCTTTGGATGATGCTTAATACGGAGAGAACAAATCGGACCCTGAATACCGATTCGTCCTATATTTGCTTAGAGTGAGGGTTAGTTTTACACCTCTTAAATGGGGTTAAGCCCGTAGCCGAGTTACATCCGTCACTCATTGAAGATCCTTTATTTAAACATCTGTTCTTTGGTACCCAGGATATGGTTTCCGACTAATTTATGTGTAACACCTTTATGGGTCAATTCATATATTAATTCCAGAAGTTTATCTCTGGGTGGTGTTACCTCCAAACTAAACCAATAGTTAAGAACCCCGATCATAGCGGATAATGTGTACTCCAGGGTAAAATCCAGCTCATAATTATCGATAAGGCCTTGAGAAATTAATTTTCTTTTAAGTATTTCCTTTATGGCTCTTTTTATTTTACTCTGGAATGAAGAGTCCCCGTTATCTCCAAGCAGGATAGTGTAGTATTTCCGATTTTGTTCAAAGATGTTTATAAATGTATCAATTGGCTCTAGATTAGAATCATTTTCCGCTAATATAAGTGGAGGAATGTTCTGTGGACCAAGTAGAAGCGAATTCTCTATTTTTTCGAGAACATCATAGACATCTGTAAAATATTCATAGAATGTACTCCGATTGTAACCGGCTTTAGCAGTAACCTCTTTTACCGTTATCTTTTCTATGCCCTTTTTACAATATATCTGCCAGAAAGCATCCATTAGATTTTGCCTGGTCTGTGCAGTTATTTCGGGCTGTTTATTCATTTGTTAAACCTCCTTCTGGCAATCCAACACTTTCCTTAATGTTGATGGTTGATGATGATCAGTTGTGCTGTCTAATATTATAATACAACACGTTGTTGGATAGTATTGAGTTTATGATATTTTTATTGGATATGCATAAGAGGGAGGCATACACTGATGCGCATTGCCATTATTGCTCCAGGAAGTCGAGGGGATGTTCAGCCCTATGTCGCCCTGGGGAAAGGGCTCACAAAAGCCGGCCATACAGTCAGGTTTGTAACAAGTCTCAGCTATCAGACTTTAGTTAATTCGAATGGATTGGAACTTTGGCCTGTTGAATCTAATATGCAAGAAATTATCGAGAATGAGAAAATGCGAGAAGTACTGGAGAACGGCAGTTTGCTAGCTTCGATGGCTCAGATGAGTAGAGTGATGAAACGTAATGCGATTCTTATAACAGAGAAGAGTTTGGCTGCCAGCCAGGGGATGGATGTAGTGTTATCTGGCATAGGAGGTCTGTTTATCGCAATGTCAGTGGCTGAAAAGCTAGGTCTTCCATTCTTACAAGCCTTCAATGTCCCATTTACACCAACTCGATTTTTCCCCGGGGTATTTCTGCCCAAACTTCCAAATTTTCCGGGGAGGGTTTTTAATTTATTGTCTCACCACCTGACCCGTCAAATAGTTTGGCAGACTTATCGAACCGCTGATGAGCTGGTAAGACATCAGATACTTGGCTTATCTCATGAACCTTTCTGGGGTCCTTTTAAGACTAATTGTTTAAAGGAATATCCTGTCATTTACGGATTTAGCCCATTGGTGATTCCCAAACCTCCCGATTGGGGTAATAATATCTTTGTTACCGGTTATTGGTTTTTGGATACTCAAGATAACTGGGATCCGCCACCAGAACTCCTGGAATTCATGGACTCAGGGCCTACTCCTGTTTATATCGGATTTGGTAGCATGAGCAATCGTAAACCGGAAGAAACTACTGATCTCATTTTAAACGCTCTCTGCCGTACCGGACAACGAGCAATTTTACTTTCCGGCTGGAGCGGATTACAGAAACAAAACTTACCGAGTTCAGTATTTATGATAGATTCCATTCCTCATTCCTGGCTTCTGCCTCGCGTGGCGGCAGTAATACACCACGGTGGAGCAGGAACCACTGCAGCAAGTCTTATGGCTGGTGTACCTTCAATTATTATTCCTTTCCACGGTGATCAGCCGTTTTGGGGACAGAGAATTTTGGAGTTAAAAGTTGGTCCAAAACCGATCCCCCGAAAGAAACTATCTGCCAACCTTCTGGCTTCAGCTATTGAAGAAGCCCTTACAGATAAAAACATGCGCCAACGTGCTAGTGAATTAGGAGCCAAAATCCGCACTGAAGAAGGCTTATGGAAAGCTGTAAACATAATTAATGTCTTAAAGACTAAGTGAATCCATGAGAAAATAAAGGCTTGCTTTCTAGATTTTCGTTTGGTGGAGCCGAAATTACAATATAACTAACAGGGTATTCGATTTATACTTTAATTTAACCAGATAGAACGGATTGTGAACTCATGTCCAACAAGTTGATTATATCTGATGACTTAATAAACCCGAAAAAATAATTTGCTGTAATATCTGCACGGACAACTATTGAGGTATTTTTTGGCCTCGGAAACTTCCCTTTAATCAACTGCTAAAAGGCAGGGTGAAAATTTAACCCTACCAACACTAT
>DEUU01000459.1 GCA_002362735.1 Dehalococcoidia bacterium UBA3254 | reverse complement strand
GTAGAATGCATAGGCACGCCGCTCCAATTCTTGGGGAGTATAAGCCTGCGCCAGGACTTCAAGTGCAGTGCGCACTTCGTTAAGCCACCTGCCCGTTTTCTCGCTGTTTATCAAGAATCGATTAGGGTGAAATAAAACTACTAATTCCTTTATATCGGTGAATTTTATGATATTCGTAGAATCTACCTTTTCTTAGAAGTACTATGTGATGTACTTCTAGATTAGTTGTACTTCCACAACTTCCATATTTCTTCCGATAAGCTATACGGTTTCTTCTTTGAATCTACCCATTCCGGCTTTTGATAAAGGCGCAATTGCTGCGTTTATCCGTTTTTTATTGGCTATTTAAATGAGTTTTCTCGCACTTTCCTCCCTTCTATTTTATTGTTGTAATTTTACCAGAATCTATTATTCCTTTTATTCTCATCCGATTTATCGACTCCATTCTACAGGCATTCGGGCGTAATCGCTCTCCATGGTTCCATTATTTTTACTAAGAAGTGGCATGGAATATGCAATTAAGAGTTCAAGAAATGATTTCATTCAAGCCCACTAAAAAGATATTGAGTTCACGTATGAGTGGGTAAGCGGAGAGTGCCTTATGCTATGGCTAGGAATAATAATCGGAATATTCCTGGGCGCAAATATCGGTATCGTCGTTCTTGCAATGTGTATGTCAGCAAAGCAGGGAGATAAACAAAAGAAGACTACATATGAATAGCAGATTATTCGTGATGCAAGCCAGGGAGCTCGGGAGTAATGCGGCTCGCGCCAGAGGATTCATCACTCCCCTCCTTTAAACTGGCCATATCGGAATAGGTTGGTGATGTATTCAGCGTTATAAACCGTAAGCGTTCAAGCATCTAGAACCATTTCCCATTCACCATTTTCGGGGTTCATTTCTCTAATCCTGCTTGGGTTTTTTAAAATAATAATAGGATTCCCCATCCATTTCAGTCATATCCATTAAATTTCGAAGTTTCTTTATCCATCTAGTCCAAAAATCCATTTTTATTTTTACTTCCTCGCGTTTGATTTCTTCAGAAGTTTCAACTTTTATTGGCACTACCCTGACTAATTCCCAACCTTCTTCGCGAAGTAAAGCAAGGGCGCTTTTTATTGGCCACACATTATATTTTGAATCAGCAATATGGAGTTTTCCATCGTTACCATAGTATGCGGCTAAAATTAACCATTCCCACGTTGGGTTTATCTGCTCTGCAACAAATTCCTTCTTATCCAACACCTCCGCCTCGTATTTCACAGATCTTGCTACGATTGCCCTGTTCTTGGTTGGATCCCATGACATCTCTGCAACCTCCATCACCGGAGGGTATTTACCTTCCGGTGAAATGGTTACATCGATTAGGCTGTAGGGATCAGTGCCAACATCATCTACCATCTTCCTAAGCTTTTCTACATTCTGCTGATCAATAACAAAGTGATATTTTTCGCTCATGCTTGCACCTTGTATAGAAATTTTACACCCATAATCAAAGAAGTTGTGCAGTACTTTATTCAATCACGATACAACATCCGCACTATTTTTTCTGTTTATCATATATTACAAAGAAAATACCAGGAACCCGAGATTGATTTCATATCGACTGTAGGTTTTTGTTGTAATATTCATCTCTCTCCTATAAATTTTTATCTTTGATTGGTGCAGAGGCTGCTGCTGCCGGATTGATGATATAAGCATCAGTATATCGATCTAACTTCCGCCCGATGATTCTGGATAGTATACCTGTTGAACCTGGTCATGAGTCGCACTGATCGTCTGTTCAGATTATTATTAATAAAAATTGACTCAGACTTTATTTTATGCTAATATACAATTAATATTGTAAAACTGTGCAAATCAGAGGAATAGGCACCGCTGCACAGTGTTTTTGAAAGAATAATCGTAAACTAAACCCTCAACCCAAAACCAAATATTTGAAAGGGAGGCCCTTATGCTTTCTCTACGATCCAAACAATCAAGATCACGCTATCTTTTGGCCATCGTTCTGTTGATCCTGTTTGCTAGCTTGATGTTAATCGATAATCCAGCTCGAGCCGACCATACTCCAAATCCAACCAGTGTGACCATCGCAGGCAGCCTGCAAAGCGAGCTGGGCTGCGCTGATGATTGGGCCCCTGCTTGTGCGACCACTCACCTCGCTTATGATGCTTCCGATGATGTTTGGCAGGCAGCCTGGACTGTGCCTGCCGGTAATTATGAGTATAAAGCTGCTCTAAACGATAGCTGGGATGAGAATTATGGTGCCAATGCCCAGCCAGGTGGGTTAAATATCCCATTACCTCTTGGAGCAGATACCAGTGTAAGGTTCTATTACGACCACAAAAGCCACTGGATCACCGATAATCAAACATCCATCATTGCCAGTGCTCCTGGGAGTTTCCAATCCGAGATTGGCTGCCCTGGGGATTGGGATCCAAGTTGCCTGCGATCTTGGCTCCAAGACACGGATGGGGATGGAATTTATAGCTTTTCGACAACTGACCTCCCAGGTGGAGCTTATGAATTCAAGGTCGCGATTAATGAATCTTGGGATGAAAATTATGGCGCTGGCGGCGTGCAAAATGGTAACAACATCCCCTTTACTGTCCCCGGTTCTGGTTACATCGTAACCTTTACCTGGGATAGCATTACCCATGTCCCCTTGGTGCAGGTGGTAGCCCCGAGTCCCAGTCCAGATAATAATATTTGGTGGGATGGTGTTCGCTACGACTCACGCGACCTGCTTTACCGGACGCCTGGCGGAGCGGTCACAATGGGCACACCAGTGACCCTGCGCCTGCGCACTTACCATAATGACGTAATGAATGTAAAGCTGCGCATCTATGACCTGAACGAAGGCGCTCAGCAAATCATTCCCATGATGAAAGTGGCTGAAGATGAAAGCTGCTACCAACCCGGGTTACCTTTCACCTGCGATTACTGGGCGATCACCCTGGAATACCTGGACGCAAACAACCTCTGGTATAGGTTTATTATCAGCGATGGAAGCGATACCGATTATTACGCTGATAATACCCCCGCCCTGGATGGTGGGGTGGGTAGCGTCTCGGATGAGGTGGTTGATACCAGCTATGCCCTGATGGTTTACGACCCTGCATTTACCGCCCCGGATTGGGCGAATAATGCCATTATCTACCAGATCTTTCCCGACCGTTTCCGCGATGGGCGTAAAGACAACAACCCAAAAACCGGGGACATCCGCTATGATGACCCAGTGCTCATGCTGCCCTGGAGTACACTTCCGGAAGGCTACTGCAGAAATTACGCCGATGCTGATACCAGCTGCCCATGGCGGTTTGAAACCAACCCACCTCCATGGAGTCCTCTAAAGGAAGGTCCCCGCGGACGTGATTACATGGGCGGCGATCTAAAAGGCATTGACCAGTCGCTGGATTACCTGAAATCCCTCGGAGTCAATACTCTCTACTTCCACCCC
>DEUU01000304.1:468-10822 GCA_002362735.1 Dehalococcoidia bacterium UBA3254 | reverse complement strand
CGGATTTTGTCTCGGTGGACGACCACAAGAAACATCTGGACGGGATCAAAGAAGTGAATCCCCGGGCCTTGGTCTCGGTGAAAGTATCCCCCCCCGCGGACGCTGACATGGTGGCTGTTGGCAGCTATTATGCCGGGGCACATATTATTCATTTTGACGGCAGCTACGGAGGCACCGGTGCCGCTCCGGATATCGCGAAAAAGAATATTGCCATGCCCATCGAATATGCTATTCCAAAGGTACACCGTTTCCTGATTAATGAAGGTGTGCGGAAAGAAATGTGTTTCATGGCCAGCGGCGGCATCCGGAATGCCATGGACGTCGCCAAGGCAATTGCTATGGGCGCAGATGGAGCCGTGATCGGCACCGCCGATCTCGTGGCTCTGGAATGTGTCCGCTGTTCTAACTGTGAAAGCGGACGCGGATGTGCCCGCAGTATCGCCAGTACTGATCCGGAGCTGGGCTATCAGATATCTGAGGAATATACGGAACAGCGGTTAGTCAATATGTACTCCGCCTGGCGGAAACAATGGTGCGAGCTTCTCCGGAGATATGGTATGAGAAGTATACGGGAACTGGTGGGGCGTTCCGATCTTCTGGTCCATATGGACTATCTGGATGAAGAGGAAAGAAAGAAATACCAGCCGACACCCAAAGCGAAACTGGTACTATAAAAGGTTTTGTGAAATGCGCAAAGTAAGCGAGATGTTAGAAGAGATCATTGCATCCAGAGCTAAATTGCCTCAAGGGCGGGCTGAAGACCGGAAGTCGGCCGAAGAAGGCGGCTGTGGCGTTACCGGCTTTATTGCCAATATTCCTATCAGCGGGAAACATATTTTTGAACCTTCAGTACAAATGCATAACCGTGGTAACGGCAAAGGCGGCGGCATCGCTGCCGTTGGTCTTTCTCCTCAAACTCTAGGGGTAACTCAAGAAGTTCTGGATACCCATTATATGCTTCAGGTAGCCCTTCTCGATCCCGGGGTAGGCTCGCAGGTCTATAAAGAGTCCATCGAACCTTTTCTGGATGTTGATCAAGCTGGTCTAATTCCGACCATAGATGACTATCGCGATATTAAAGGTCTGGATGTGAAGCCGCCGGACGTCATGCGCTATTTTGTACGTGTCAAACCGAGCGTTCTCGATCGCTTTATAACAGAAAACAATTTGAAAGACCTGGATCCGCGTCAGGCAGAAGATGAGTTCATTTATCAAAACTCAGCCCGTTTAAATGACAAATTTTATGCTTCTCTGGGTGAGAAACAGGCTTTCGTTCTGTCACACGGCCGGAATTTAATGATTCTGAAAATCGTCGGCTATGCCGAACTGGTAGCCAAATACTACCTGCTGGAGAATTTTAAAGCCTACGGATGGATCGCCCATCAGCGTTATCCCACCAAGGGTCGTGTCTGGCATCCGGGAGGCGCTCATCCCTTTATTGGTCTGGACGAAGCCCTGGTGCACAATGGGGATTTTGCCAACTATCATTCCATTACGGAATATTTACGTCAATATAATATCAAACAGCAGTTTTTAACCGATACCGAAGTCTCGGTACAGCTGTTCGACCTGTGGAATCGGAATTTCGGTTATCCTTTGGAGTATATTATCGAAGCGATGGCACCGACCACCGAACACGACTTTGATCGATTGCCACAGGAAAAACAAAAGATTTATCGATATATACAGCAGAACCACATCCACAGCTCTCCGGACGGCCCATGGTTCTTCATCATCGCTCGCAATGACGTTTACAAGAAACAATTCCAGCTTATCGGAATTACGGATACGGCTATGTTAAGACCGCAGGTCTTTGCGATGGAAGACGGGGAAGTCCAGATTGGGCTTATTTGCTCAGAAAAACAGGCTATTGATGCGACCTTGAAAAGCCTGGCAGCCGAAGACAGGCGGTTCTGTCCGATCGCGGATACCTACTGGAATGCCCGCGGCGGCAGTTCTTCCGATGGAGGCGCCTTTATCTTTACTGTAAAAGACTCCGGTAAGGGGGACGGTTCCCTGTCTCTTTCCTGCGCCAATAAATTTGGTGAGGCCGTTAAAGTATCTGACTCGAAGAAGCCTTTTGCCCAGGCTGTTCTTGAATCCGCTCGGAAAATTGAGCTGGACCCACAGGGGATGGAGTTATCAGAAATCAAATCTTTTGCCTCTGATAAATTAGCCGGCTGGAACTACAGGACTCTTCAATCTTTTTGTAAAAAGATAGAGAATCTGGCTAAAACCGGCGATGAAAATAAATCCCGGGCGATCGAAGTCCTGAGTTTTCTGAATGATATTCGTTTGCCGATGGGAGATAAAAAGCGCAGCTGGACACTTAATATTATTAGAGAAAGCTTGACCAGAATTTTTAAAGCTACTCCGAAGATAAAAGATGAATTCGGCGGGCTCTATGTCCATATTGACTGGGCAACTCGTAAAGCTTTACGGGCTCCGAAAGGCCAGGAAGAGATTCTTATCATTGATGCCAACAAGTTCCAGCCGGAAGGGGAAGATTGCGATTCCCGGCTAATTGTAGCGGCATATCAACTGGGTTGGAAACGTTATATTATCTACGGATATAAAGGACAGCGCTTTACCGGCTGCGGTTTGACCCGGGACTCCGACGGCGTGCGCATCGATGTTTACGACAGTTCGGGTGACTATCTGGCTTCCGGAATAGATGGACTGGAAATTCATGTCCACGGTAATGCCCAGGACCAGGTAGGCCAGATTATGAAGAGAGGAAAACTGGTCATTTACGGAGACGTCGGTCAAACCTTCATGTACGGCGCCAAAGGCGGTGAAGTGTATGTCATGGGAAATGCCGCCGGGAGACCTTTAATCAATGCGGTAGGCCGGCCGCGCATCATTATCAATGGAACCTGCCTGGACTATCTGGCAGAATCCTTCATGGCTGGTGACCCCTTAAATGGGGGCGGATTTGTGATTATGAACGGCATCGGTTTTGACAAAGACGGTAAAATCATTCCCCTTGAGTTTCCCTATCCCGGTTCAAACCTGTTCTCATTAGCTTCCGGTGGCGCTATTTTCCTCCGTGACCCGGATAAAAAAGTCTCCAGCGAGCAGTTAAATGGGGGCGAATTTGTTGCCCTGATTGAAAAAGACTGGGAGTTGATTTTACCCTATCTTCAAGAGAACGAACGGCTTTTTAATATTAAAATCGAAGACCTTCTCAGAGTAAACGGTCAAAGCAAAACTTATGGGGAGGTCTACCGAAAAGTACAGGTAGTCAAGCTGGCAGTCCTGGCGGGTAAGCAGCCGGCAAAAGCTGCCGAGCCACCCATCCCTTCCCCTAAATCCTACGCCGGAGTCATCCCTGAAGGTGAAGATTCGGACGAGTAGCAGAGACATTCTTGTCCTCCATCACAGGCCTTCGCTATAATGAAAATATAAATAATTAAGTGACGGCGAAGAGATGGTGGAGTTAGGAAGCATGGGTAAACTACTGATAATAGCCGGGGTCTTCCTGGTGGTTTTTGGTTTGATCTTCACCTTCTGGAGTAAAATTCCCTTTTTGGGACATCTTCCGGGCGACTTTTCTTTTCAAAAAGGTAATGTGAGCTTCTTTTTCCCTCTGGTTACTTCTCTGGTTTTAAGCCTCTTACTAACGATTATCCTGAACCTGGTTTTCAGGTTATTTAAATAATAAACTACGGGCGAAATTTGGGGACAGGGTGCGGCGTTACAGGGGAAAAAGGAGCATTGAAATTTGACCCAGGATCAATCTGATTTAACAATAACTTAAGTGTTGGAGGTTAAGAGATGAGCGAAACCACAGGACAGGCCGGGACCTCTCAGGTAATTACCTATGAACTGTCGCTAACCGCAGAAGAAGCCAGGACAGGCACCACCAAACTTTTGACCCGGAACGGTAAACGTCTGCAAGTCAGTATTCCGCCCGGGGTCAGTACAGGTAACATGGTCAAGCTCAGTAATGCTCTGCAAACGACAGATAATCGGCCGGGCGATATCCGGATAGTCGTGAAAATAAAAGCCGAACAACAAACGGCGGCTGATTCGTCTCCGGGCGGGGTTGTCGAAATCGGGGACGGCAGCTTTGCAGATGAGGTCCTCAAGTCCAACTTACCTGTAGTGGTGGATTTTTGGGCGGCCTGGTGCGGTCCCTGTCGTATGATGGCTCCGATTATGGAGGAAACGGCGGTTAAATATCAGGGAAAATTCAAATTTTGCAAGATCAACGTGGATGAAAATCCTATTTCGGCGGGACAGTATCAGGCTATGAGCATTCCCATGCTGCTGTTCTTTAAAAACGGCCAGGTCGTCGAAAGGAGCGTGGGAGCTATTCCTGCTTCTCAGCTGTATGCCAAACTGGAAGCTTTGCTTCGGGAGACCGGTGGATGAAATTATCGGTTAGCGGGAAAGGCGGCAGCGGAAAAAGCACCGTGACCACTTTACTTGGCTTAGAGCTTGGAGACCGGGGTTTTCATCCTATCGTAGTAGATTCGGATGAGTCCAATTCCGTACTTTACCGGATGCTGGGAATGGAAACACCTCCGCAGCCTCTGGTAGCTCTGGCGGGTGGGAGAAAGATGGTACGTGAATTGATGCCCCCGGGATATACTCCTGCGGCATCCGGTCAAGGCACTCACGTTCTCACTCAATCCAGAATTCTGATAGACGATCTGCCTTCGGAAAATGTATCTGAAAAGGGCAATTTAAGACTGGTAGTGGTGGGAAAAATTGCCGAACCGCTGGAAGGTTGTGCCTGTCCCATGGGAGTTTTGGGGCGAGAATTTATCAGTAAACTCCAGCTCCGGGATGATGAAATTGCGCTGGTAGATATGGAGGCCGGGATCGAACACTTCGGGAGGGGAATAGAGTCTGGTTTGGATGCGGTCCTTATAGTAGTTGAACCTTCCTTTGAATCGATAAGCCTGGCTGAACGCATCCGGTATCTTTCTCAGTGTATAGGGATTGGGAAAATCGGAGCGGTCTTAAACAAGGTCAGCTCTGAAAATCTCTCGGCTAAAATCTCTCAGGAGCTTCGGAAAAGAGACGTTGAGGTTGTTAGTGTTATCCCCCACGATGAGGCGGTTTTCAACGCCTGTCTGGAAGGCCAGGCTTTATCCTCAGGGCAGGGGAGGGTGGTTGAAGCTTTACATAAGATAGCAGATTGGGTTCTTTTTTAAGGTTTCAGGCAGGCAATTAAATCGTTTGCCGGCGAATATTTCGACCTTTTATCCAGTTCTCTACCAGACTGACAATGATCAATAATAAGGCGCTGAGACACAAGGCTCCCAGGTCCAGATAATTAATGCTCCATATCTTACTGATAATTCCGGCCGCACCGCCGCCGATTATGGCGGCCAGGGCGGCATTCGAGGTGACTTTCAGCTTGTCTCTGTAAAAGCCGGCAATCACGGGCAAAATCACTCCGCTGGTATAAATTGTGTAAGCGAAGAGCAGGGCGGTAATGACTCCCTTAAGCAACAGAGCTAAGCCCAGCGCTGCGAGACCGATACACAATACACTCCAGCGGGAGACTTTGATGGACTTACCTTCATCATTAGATTTGAAAAACCGCCCCAGAATGTTTATTGAAAGAGTGGTGCTGGAACTCCAGAGAGTGGCACTGGCACTAGACATAACCGCAGAAACCAGCGCCGCCAGCACGATTCCGGCAACTAGAGAAGGCAAGATCCCGCTGATGATCGCAGGGAAGGCCTGTTCGGAAGAAATTCCAGGGAATAAAACGAAGGCTGCCATCCCGATCAATGTAATCATAAAGGCAAAGGGGGTGATAAGGACCGCCGCCCACAAAGTTGATATCTTGGCAGTTTTACTGTCACTGGCACAGAATAACCTGGCATACAAGTCCGGTCCTACGACATAAGTCAATCCGATTAATAATAAATAAGTAGCCAGCTTCGTCCCGGTAAAGCTGGAGCTTAACGGGAATGCAAGTTTATCCGGCGGCAAGGCGTTTGCCAGGGCACCGAGACCTCCTGCATGCCAGAGCACTACTCCCAGTCCAAGCAGAATGCCGATGAAGATGATGATAATATCCAGAATATCGGTGCGAATGATGGCGTATTGTCCTCCCGCCATGGTATAACCGACGAAAATAACCGTAAAAATTACCATCCATAGAACCGGGCTGCCCATACCCAGTACAGAGAATATTTTGCCCGCCGCCAGAATCTGACCCGCCGTAACGGCAATCCAGGCGACCACAATGAGTATGGAAGCAGCTAAAGCAACCTGCCGACCGTATTGCTTTTCAATCAACCCTGGCAGGGTGTACAGACCAAAATTGCGGATTTTCTTCGCCAGGAAAAAGCCCAAAAATATCAGACCGATGCTGCCAACTAGCAGCCACCAGGCGCCAGTTAAGCCGAGGCTGAATCCAAGTCCGGACAGGCCGATCGTCGCAGAACCTCCGATGATGGTGGCCATTAATGACCCGGTGATAAAGAAAGAGGAATATTTACGGCCAGCTACCATAAAATCGTCTAACCGCCAGAGTTTACGCCGGCTTGTCAGTCCGATAATGATGACGCCTAAAAAATAGACAACAATTATTATCAGTTCGATCATTTGTTACTCTGGTGGAGTCTTACCCATGGAAAAAGGAAGATAAACTGAGCTTTTATCAGGGTTAAGTAGGCTTCTGCTGACCGACGAGAGCCACTTCGATGTTTTTTCCGCAATGAGGACAACTCAAAACAATGGAAATAGGCTGCTTCATGATGCGTTCGGCCACGGCTGTGAGAACCGAATCGATATTATCTAATCTTTCGTCCAGCAATTCCAAACGCTGTTTCAATCGGTTAAGCTCCGCGCTGTCGTGATCAACTCCTACTTTGTTTTCAGTTGCCAAGATTGCACCTCTATTCAGGGCTATAACATATCTGAAGTATTATAGCAAAGATTAAGAATAAAATTCCAGTTTTATCTGATCTGTTTAAAGCCATAGTTCCAGCCACACCAAAGGCGGACTGAAAAGTCTGGTACACCGTTTTCTGACAATTGAATAATCTCATACGAATGGCGTATACTTAATTATCGAAGAGTCGGTCAGGGAGGTGGAAAATGTCAGAGGAAATGGTGGGTATTGTCAGCGATTTTTTTGCCAGACCCGTAGTCGCCGGAGTTGATCTAAACGGGACGGTTAAGGTCGGCGACAAAATCAAGATCAAGGGGCATACAACGGATTTAGAGTGTGTCGTTGAATCGATGCAGATTCAAAACGCCTTGGTACACCAAGCGGGAGTGGGGGACTCAGTAGGAATTAAAGTTCCGGATCGGGTAAGGAAAGGCGATGGCGTGTACAAAGTGGTGTAGATGTTGTTTACATAATAGAGAAAGATACAATTCCCGCAGGTGGTATAAACCTGCGGGCAAAAATCGCCTGACCTGAAAAAATTACTCTATGCTATTAAGCAGATTGGCCATCTCGATGGCGGTAATAGCGGCTTTCGAGCCTTCGTTACCCTGCTTTGTCCCCGCTCTTTCAATCGCTTGTTCCAGAGTGTCCGCGGTAATTACTCCGTAGATTACGGGCAGTCCGGTGCTAAGTCCGACCTGAGCGATACCCTTGGTTACTTCGGAGGCGACATATTCGAAATGGGGTGTACCCCCGCGGATAACGGCTCCCAGGCAAATAACGGCGTCATACCTCTTGGTGTTGGCTAGCCTCTGGGCGACGAGGGGGATTTCGAACGACCCGGGAACCCAGGTAATCTCAATGTCCTCCTCATTCACTCCGTGACGCAGGAGAGCGTCCTGAGCTCCTTCCAATAGTTTATTTGTAATAAAATCGTTAAAACGGGCGACGATGATGCCGAACTTCAGTCCCTCTCCAAGCAGCATACCTTCAAAGGTCTTGTTATCTTTCATTTCGGCCTCCTATTTTTTGATTATTGCATCGATTCCCTGGTCTTCGCAGTGATCGCCGTTGTCGGGAATATCCAGCAGATGCCCCATTTTCTTCTTTTTGGTCTCAAGGTAGCGGCGGTTATGCGGATTGGGCTGGACGACAATGGGTACAGTCTGCACTACCTTCAAACCGTGACCTTCCAGACTGATGACCTTTTTGGGATTATTGGTGAGCAGCCGAATCTCGCGGATACCGAGATCAGTCAGAATTTGAGCGCCAACCCCATAATCCCTGAGATCGGGGGCAAATCCCAAACTGACATTAGCTTCAACGGTATCTAACCCCTGGTCTTGCAGGGCATAAGCGCGGATTTTATTGTGGAATCCGATTCCGCGGCCTTCCTGTCTCATATAAAGGATAACCCCGCGTCCTTCTTTCGCTACCGCCTGCATTCCCAGAGCGATTTGCTCCCCGCAGTCACAGCGCATGCTGCCGAAAACATCTCCGGTGAGGCATTCGCTGTGGACCCTGACAAGGACCGGCTCCGGTGCGGTTAAGTCTCCCATAACCAGGGCAACATGCTCTTTGGGATCTACATCGCTCTTGTAGGCGATAGCTTGAAATTCGCCATATTTGGTCGGAAGTTTGGCTTCAGCGACCCGATGTACCAATTTTTCATGCTTGAGTCGATATGCAATCAATTCAGCCACACTGATGATTTTGATGCCGAATTTTTCAGCCAGGACGGTCAATTGAGGCAATCTTGCCATCGTCCCGTCGTCATTCAGGACCTCACAAATAACCCCAGCCGGATACAGGCCGGCGAGTTTTGCCAGGTCGATGATAGCCTCGGTGTGTCCGGCTCGCACCAGAACCCCGCCTTCTTTAGCACGCAGGGGGAACATATGTCCCGGATAGACCAGGTCGGCCGGACGGGTATCCGGGTCGATGATAGTCTTGACCGTCTGTGCACGGTCCGCGGCTGAAATACCGGTGCTGACTTTGTGTTTGGCTTCGACAGAAACGGTAAATGCCGTGGTAAACCGGGACGTGTTTCGGTCCACCATCAAGGGTATATTCAATTCATCCAGGCGCTGTCCGGTGACCGGCATGCAGATGAGCCCACGTCCGTACCTCGCCATAAAATTAATGGACTCTGCGGTTACTTTCTCAGCCGCTATGGCCAGGTCGCCTTCGTTCTCTCTATCCTCATTATCAACAATAATGAGGAATTTACCTTCTTTTATATCCTGAATTGCTTCAGGTATCGTTGATAGTCCCATTTTTCCTCCAGGAGGATATAGTTAAAATCCATTCTCTCTTAAAAATTCAGCAGTAATATTGGAACTCTGCGATTGCATAAAGCGTTCCGCATATTTTGCCATAATATCCACTTCCAAATTCACGCTGTCGCCAATTTTATGGCTATTCAAATTAGTATGAGCTTTAGTATAGTCTACAACAGAAACCTCAAAGTAGCCAGACTCTCTGGAAGTGATCGTCAAACTGATACCTTCAACCCCTACAAAACCCTTTTCCACCAGATACCGCATAATATCCTGTGGGGCTTCAAAGCGGAAAATGGTGGCTCCTCCCTGCGGAGAGATACCCGTAATTCTGCCGGTCCCGTCAATATGACCCTGAACCAGATGTCCTCCCAACTCTCCTCCCAGCCCCAGAGGTCTTTCCAGATTAACGGGATCGCCGGTTTTCAACATTCCTAAATTGGTGCGCTTAATGGTTTCCGAACTCAAACCCACCGAGAAGGACCTTTCATCAAAACTGGTTGCGGTGAGGCAAGCGCCGTTGACCGCCACGCTTCCGCCAAGTTCTAAATTTTTTAAGACCTGGCTGGCTCCGACCACCAGCCTGTCCGGCTGGAGAGAAATGACTTTACCGACTTCAGTTACAATCCCCGTGAACAAGGTTTACCTCGAAACGTACCCACAGACCATGATGTCTTCTCCAATCCTTTCGACCTTGACCTGTTTTAATTTCACGCAATCGGAGAGTTTTTCAATCCCTCTTCCAGCCACGGCGGGTCGGGCTTCTTCTCCCCCGATTACGATTGGAGCATAGAAAGCGACAACCTTGTCCACAAGTCCGGCGTCAAATAAGGACCCTACCAGAATACCGCCGCCTTCAACCAGGACGTTGGTAATCTGTCTTTCCCCTAGAGCTTTCAAAAGCTGTTTTAAATCTACTGCTCCGCCTTCTGAAGGAAATTCAATGATCTCAGCACCAGCGCTGGTGAGCTGCAACTTGGCTTCAGGAGACAGGGTATTGCCAAGCACCAACAGCGTCTGGCCGGGTTCCTTAAAAATCCGGGACTGAGGTGGAGTGCGTCCCAGGCCATCCACGACTACTCTGAGAGGCTGCTTGCGGGTAATGCCTCCCCGGTCGGATAACCTGACGGTCAATCTGGGATCGTCTGCTATCACAGTATTAGCTCCGGTCATAACGGCATCCGAGACGTAACGCATATGATGCACCTGTTTG
>DEUU01000304.1:0-161 GCA_002362735.1 Dehalococcoidia bacterium UBA3254 | reverse complement strand
TGGCGATTTTACCATCCAGACTGGCGGCAAATTTTACGGTGACAAAGGGAATTCCGGTCGTGATATATTTTATAAAGGCCTCATTAATTTCAGCGGCCTCTTCTGCATGCTCACCGATATAAGTCGTGATGCCTGCTCGCTGGAGCTCTGCCTGGCCTTTT
>DEUU01000358.1:10523-25744 GCA_002362735.1 Dehalococcoidia bacterium UBA3254 | reverse complement strand
AGGTTACCGCATTCCCGCAGCACTACTGCGGCAATGCAAGGCAAACCAGGAAGATGAAAAGCAAATCAAAGCCATTTTCAATTCAAGCCCGCGGTCGCCAAGGTGGTTCCTTACAGGAGATAAATTAAAACCGCCCTTTCCTGTAAGAGGCCCCTCGTTAGTCAGAAACCAGATTTACAGACCATACTCTAATTACAGGGAGTGAGGTCCAACTTGAAATGTACTGCTATAAAAAAAGGCTACTTCCACCACCGAAAGCCGCCCTTCCAATTTATACGAGTCTAATCCAGTACTAAGGTAACATTACCAAAATATTATGCGTTAAGAGTATAGTATATTGATTTAACTAATGTCAAGTTAACTTAACTTAACTTTACCTATCATTTTTATACTTTACGTCACATTTGTTCGTATGGAAGATATCTATATCATGATATTTCAGCGTATTTCAGAGTATTTGCGATAAATTGAAAATTGAACCATAGCCTGACGAATGGTTCTAATTTTCTTTTAGCGGATTCCCGGTTCTAAGCGGCAAATAGTCAGGGTGGTCACCTGGCTCTGTGGTTGAAAGGCGCATAGAGCCTCCCTTTCCGGTAAAAGACCCGGGAATATTTTCTGGCATGCAAGTGAAAACATATCGTATGCGATAGAATAATCCTATTGACTTTTGCCCCTTTTCTGTCAGATAATCATGACAGGCTTAGACTTAAGGTTAAAAAGGGATATTCCGGCATTAAGGCTGAGCCAGGATTTAGTCCCTGCCCCCAACGGGGATAAATCGAAGTGTGGCAGTGAAAATAACGGCGCGATCAATCGCACGGTTCTGGATATGGTTTGCTCTGGCAGTCATGCCGACGCTTGTCTCCATGACGATACTCCGTATGCCGTCTCAGGCGCAGGAGGAAGACAGCAGCCAGTCCGGGAGCGGCTCCGGAGTCCCTCAGGCAGCTCCTTTCAGCGTGGAATTCGAACAATATCTCCGCGATCTTCAGGCGGGGAAGATTGACGCTTCCAACGGATACTTTCCCAGTGCGGTAGACCTGAGCTATCTCGAAAGCAGTCCCCGGATGATGACCCTGCTGACAGCCGAACCTCTGCCGGCGGTATTCGACTGGAGGACGCAGAACAAAGTAACTCCGGTGAAAAACCAGGGCTCAGCCGGCACCTGCTGGATCTTCGGGACGCTGGCTTCTCTGGAATCCAGAATTGATATTATCGACAACCGGGAATACGATCTTTCCGAACAGAATCTAATAACGGGAGTCGATCAGTCCTGGACGTATCTGACATTACCTCCCTACCGGGCTGACGCGGGCGGCAACATATTTACCAGCACGGACACTCTCACCCGGAAAGGCACGCGGCTGGAATCCACCCAGCCTTACAATCCCAGCACGATCGATACAGAACCATACAACGATAGTACACCAGTAATCCAGAGAGTCACGGACTTCCGCATGGTGACGGACTTTGCGGTAGATTCAGCCGCTATTGAAAAAGTAAAGAATGCCATCTACGATTACGGCCCGGTGGCGGCGGCGTATTACGAAAATGGACAGCCACACCCTAATAACATTTACTATTTGCCCAACTGCACCACAAACGTCACTCACATGGTCTCTCTGTTAGGATGGGACGACACGATTGCACATCCCGCGGATGGGGGGCATGGGGCCTGGATCGTAAAGAACAGCTGGGGCAGCACCTGGGGAGACCACGGTTTTTTCTATTTGTGCTATGGATCGGCTAATCTGAGACAGATCGGCTCATTTCACGGGGAGAACGGCAGAGCGGGTTACGAAATCTGCAACACCGGCGAGCACATCTATTCCTGGGATGAAGCCGGGAATGTAACTCACATCGGTTACAATGACCATGACTCGGCCTGGATGAGAAGCAAATATACGGCGACAAAATCCGGGATTCTGACCAGCGTGGACTTCTGGACGACCGCCAATGACGCCCAATATCAGATTTATGTTTACAGCAACTCCGGTGCGCTGCTGAGGAGCCAGAGCGGGACCTGTGCAGAGCTCGGGTATTATACAATTCCGCTGACCAATCCACTGGCCCTGGCCCAGGGGCAACAAATAAGAATCGATGTCCAGATGACCACCACGGGCTATAACTATCCGCTGGCCGGGGAAGTCGTGATATCCAACTACTGCACGCCCCCAATCCAATCCGGGGTGACTTATATCAAACAATCGAGTTCAGATTCCTGGGACGACACGGCGAACCATCAGTGGAATATTTGCCTGCGGGCTACCGTTCAGGAAGGAGTAGTGACCGAACCGGCGAATAACATCACCAATACTTCAGCCACGTTCCACGGTGAACTTTTCGGTCTCAACGAGGACTCCAGCGTACAGGTGGCTTTCGATTACGGAACGGATGGAACCTACGGCAGTACGACAGAGACCAGGACGATGACCTCTACAGGAACTTTCGATATCAATGTGAATGGCTTGAATCCGAACCTTCCATATTACTTCCGGGCCAAAGCGCTGGAAAAAGGAACGGCTTACGCTTTCGGCGGAGAACAGACTTTTGCCATGCGCAATACGAGTATGCCCCTGCAATTGAATGTGACGGTTGAGCTACAAGGTGACGGAAGGCCAGTTTCCGGGTGGAATGTACCCCTGACGGTAAAGCTGTTCAGTCCCGGGGCAGATGTTTTGCACGATTTCCCGATGTATAACTTCGAATTGACGACGGCAAAGTCCGGAGAGGCGGCAATGGTGACGATTCCTTCGGTCTATCCAGGTACATACGATATCAGTACCGTCTCACCTCACAGTCTGACGGGGGTGAAGAGGGGAGTGGCGATTTCCGGAGCATCCTTCGCAGTAGATTTGGGCCAGCTCCTGGAGGGGAACGCGAACGGGGATAACAGCATCAACGCCGCAGACATGCAGGTCCTGCTCGACGCGTTCGGCAACCGGTCCGGACAGGCAGCGTACGATGATATGGCGGACTTCGATATGAACGGCATCGTAGACATCTCCGATTTTGGCATTATAGCGGGCAACTATTCACGCACCGCACCGGTAGTGATGCCTTAGACGGCATACGGCAAACCCTTATCCGCAGGCTGACAGACTCATGAAAGTTTTTCCGCACCCGACGCCTGGAAAGGCATGACTGAAAATTTAACCCGGACCAATGGGTCAATTCAGAATCCTGGAAACCTTCTTTTTCGGGGATAATTTACAGGGATTAGCAAGGCCCGGCAATAATTGACGACTGCGGGTCTATGTGGTATAAAGTTATAGGATACCCACCTGTACGTGGGGATGTCCATTCGTGGCAACGTAGCTCAGTGGTAGAGCAGGGGACTCATAAGCCCTTGGTCAGTGGTCCAAATCCACTCGTTGCCACTAATTATTATATCTCCTTTATTACCCCCGAAAGAAATTGGTGCTGATCACCACTAGTAGACACATTCGCTCGGGAAAAATATGGGGAGAGTCTTAGCCCTCTCCATACAAGCTCTGATATTAGTATATTGCGCTAATACAGTTGAACAATCCATTGACAGATTGGGAAGGAAACACTAGTCTACATCATTTCCTTTATGCTATACACCGCTATTTGGCCGCCAGCGGTGAGTTGTGGTGACCCTTTAGCCATTTTGAGTGCAGCTTCAAGGTTTTCAGCCGTAACGATACTATAGCCAGTTATTGGATCTCCACTTATTGATTTACTACCAGTTTTAGCGAGCATCTTACCCGGCATCGTGGGGTTGCCAGCGTCAACGACTGCCTTGCCCAGATCCTTAAACCATTTCATCCAGGCATCCATAGATTCCTTTTGTTTTTTGGGATCTGTTTCCATGTTACCACCATAGTAAATATATAAGAACTTAGCCATATTTTCTTTCTCCTTAATCAGCAATATATTTACATTATATCTCGCTAATTAAACAAAAGGGGCTTTAACAAGCCCCAGATACGAATAATGATCTTCGATATTAACAAATTTAAAGGCAGATACCCTCGTCAGTGGTCCAAATCCGCTCGTTGCCATTTTTTGTTGGTTTAAGCTAAAACTGTAAAACTTTTGGCAAATCACCAGTGTTATAGGTTCTCACCTCAAAGTTATTCATCCACAGAAAAAAAATAGGGCATAGCTGAGTCGTCCACTTAGTCTAATTTACTCTCCTTTCCCTCCCAGGATCTATTGAAATACCACAAAGATAGGCAGTATTATAGTCTATATTAACTCAGGTAAGGTGAAAAGATGGCTAACCTGATCGGTGCTATAACCGCCAATGTGTACATGCTTCTAATAATTTCTGTATTTATAGCACGTCTTTTAAGATTATCTGAAGCTGGTAGATTGATAGGACTCGCGTCGTCTTTGGTTATTATTCCTTTGATATATCTGTTTATTTCTGGAATAAAAACAGAGAAGACACTTATTTACTTTGTATGGCTGGCTTTAATGTTCTTGTTCGCCCTCTTCGAGTTAATAGCGGATGATATCCTCCAAATTGACCTTCGAAGTTCTCTCAGGGTAGTAATACCATATGTAATGTTCTTCTTCGCTGCAACTGGAGGTATGATTGGTGTAGCCTCTCAAGCGGGAAAGCCGTGGCCTTTGGTGACTTCAATTATTTTCCTTATTATGGCCACTTTAGCATTCATTCAACGTAAAGTCACTGGGTTCTAAGTTAGCCGTAGTCCAAATCCACTCGTTGCTACTTTTTTATTATCCTGCAGTTAATTAAGAGCCCTCGGACTAAGGCGTGAATTCAAATAGCAATGCATGCTCAAACATGTCCTGTGAACGAGAATTTAATTAAAATTGACAATTTTGAGAGATGATTCTATGATCGATATCAAGGTTACAAAGGGACACTTCCGATTTGTCATTAGCCGATTATGGCAATCCGGATTATTAGTGTTCCCGGGTGTAGTTTGATATTATATAATCTCCTGGAATTCGGAAGAGCCACGGCGGGCAGGCTGCCTGCTTTTTTAAGTTATCCAATAGCCAGTGCTGTTGGAGATGTGGTCTATTGTATTTGGCCTCGAGGTCGCGGCAATATGATTAAAAGTATCGCAGCGGTTCTCTGTCAGGATGTAAATTCCACCGAAGTAAGAAAGACCGCTCGCTATGCGATGCGTAATTACTGTAAGTCCATTGTAGATATGCTCCGTTATGCCTATCCAAAAGAGGGAGTTCTGGAGAAAGACATAGACATGATCGGCTCGGAGAACCTGGATAATGCTTTTGCGGGAGGCAAGGGGGTTATCATAGTTAGCCTGCACATCGGAAGTCTTGAACTTGGGATGAAGGCTTTGAGCAATGCGGGGTACCCGATAAATGCCGTTGTACATAATCTTGAGTCCGGCCAGACTGATAGATTCATTCAAAAGCCGAGGGCTCACAGCGGAGTCAAATTGATCAGCGCTAATAAAGGCATTCTTCATATGCTGGATGTTCTCAAACGAAATGAAGCACTTGCCCTGATGATTGACAGCCCTGGTACTGAAAAGGGAATAGCGGTAAAGCTTGGCAATAAGATTATCACCGCTCCCAGCGGTGTAGCCGCCATGGCTTTGAGGACGGGTGCTAAAATAATTCCTTGCGGGCTTTTTCGTTCAACCAATACCAAATTTCTGGCTATTATCTGTAAGCCGATAGAATTCGATCCTGGAGGTAACCTGACCGAGGATGCCAGGGATCTGACCGAGCGTACGATGCGGGCAATAGAACAGATGGCAAGAGTCTTTGCCGATCAGTGGTACATCTTTCATCCTCTTATCAAAGATGGGGCAACAGATATCGAAAGGATTCCTGAAAAGGTACGAGAAGGTAATCCGGTCATATAACGCCAATATGTGGTCCAAATCCACTCGTTGCCACTATTCGGTTTCCCACCCGCTGACCTGCACTATAGCTCTTCAATATCTCTCACTTGTTTTGTTTTGACTCATCCGGGATAAATATCTTATTATAACCAGCAGTATAGATTGAGGAACATATATAAGCATGACGACTCAGCTACTGGTCGCCAGTATTTTGATCACACTGGCATTGATTCTGTATTCAATAGGGGTTTGGAGCGAAAGGCTTGCTCGAAGATTGAAATACTGGCACCTGATCTTTTTCTGGGGTGGTTTAGCTTGCGATACGACAGGCACAGGTATAATGTTTGAGATGTCAGGCGGACTTGAATTCAGCATTCATGCAGTCACTGGAATAGCAGCTATTTTACTGATGTTTGTTCACGCTGTCTGGGCGACTTCTGTATTAGTTATCAAGAATGAAAAAGCTATTGCCAATTTTCATCACTTTAGTGTGTTTGTATGGGCAGTCTGGTTAATCCCATACCTGACCGGCTTCTTCGTGTCAATGCGGTAGATAAACTCAGTGGTCCAAATCCACTCGTTGTCACTTTTTATTATCCTGAGCTCCTTTAAGATAGTCTGCAAACGAGCTTTTTGCCTGTTCAGTTAGAACTTTGCGCTTTAATAAGACCTAAAACTAATCAAAAACGCAGTGTTTTCTGTCCAGTTTTCTGAGGCGGAACAAAATTGTGGCCCCGGTGCCGGAGGCTGGAAAAGCTTCGAGCAGTGCGAACCTGTATGATAATATTTCTTCCCCCTTTGTTCAATCAATACTTTTGCTTCTTCAAGGCTAGTAAAGACCTATCGATCTCGTAATTCATCTCTCAGCCTGGTGTCAACAGGTTCAAAATCGGCATTCTCCGAGGACTGCCAGGTTCAATGAAAAACGTCCAAGCTTATTTGATAATGTGTAGTTTTTAGAGATGAGTATAAAAGTAATGAGTACAGTTACCGGAATGCAATTGTTTTAGTACTAAAGTTATAAGAAACCCATTACTTTAAAACCATTCTAAATATAATAGGAGCCACTCATAATAAAAGTTACTTTATGAAAAACTGCTGAGAGGAGGATCAAATGCCAAATCTAGAATATCATAAAGGGCAGCCATGTTTATTCAGTCCAATTCCTTGTCAAGAAGGATTTTGTAGTGAATGTATTATTTGTCTTGAGCAATCCCCGCAGACAAAGCCAATAATCAAAGAAAAAGAACAATTCGTGTTCAAGAAAAAGGTTAATAAAACACAGCTGTTAAGAGCGTAAGGCGCAAAATACTATGCGTATATAGTGTAAGTGATAAAAACTGAGACTGATGAAAATTCCACTGGTTTAATTTTTCTGGAGCGGTGAATGACAGATAATAACGATCAAATATGCTCGATTGCAGAATTGGTTGAAGCCCCTAGATGTACTTATGTTGTGGTGTTTACCGAGAATAAAATATTTAAAGGATATACTGTCCACACTATTTCAGAGCGACTTTTGGATATTTTGAATAAAGGTTCTGTTGTAAGTGAATCAGAGTTAACCAACAATTTTTTGCCGCTCACCGAAGTCGAAATTTATAAGCCGGACGGCAAGAAAGAAGATCTTGCTGCAAATTGCCTGCTTAATAAGAATAACATACTGGCTGTAGCTGAAAGTAAAATCACCTGCGGCGAATTACCTCCCCCAAAGCCTTTCCGATATACTTTGTTTCAACGGAAAAAACCTGTTTGGGTTAGTATCCAGGTACAGGATTTAACTATCGTCGGCCAAGTCTATATCAGCGAAAGTGAGTCATCAATAAATGCATTAAATATGGAGCAAATCTTTATTCCGGTTACAAATGCTACTCTGTCATCTGAGTTGAATTGTTCACGTTCCGAATTTGATTTTATGGTCGTTAACACCAATCAAATCATTAGCATATCTGAACTTGCGAAGGTATAGAGCGCGGTTTCGTTAATGAGGGCAGTAAAAACAAATACATCCATCAGATATGACCGGAAATCTGCAATTCTGACATTTTTGCGTTTAATCGTAGCCCTTTAATAAAGTTACGCTTTAGCCAGTTGTTTTTGGCGGATGATGAATTCAGGTTAATTTGAGGTTACGTTATTGCTAGTAACCGAAGAAGGGAATTTTATGTGTGGAATCGCAGGTTATGTTGGCAATTAACTACCTTGAGATTAGCTAAATATTTCGGTACTACAGCAAAATTTTGGCTGGGTCTTCAGACGGATTACGATTTAGATAATTTAATTGATAATATTGGAGAGAGCATATATTTTGGTTCTTTAACCATCCAATCTCGACCTCATTTTATACCGTTTAACTATCCTTTTGCTGACAAACTCCTTACAAAGCCTTCTTCTGATCCTAATTATCCATTTTTAGATTGATTAACGGCAGAATAACTTGCCGTAATACTGTCATGTCTGGTCCGCGAGTACTTTTTGGTCTTAACGAGCTTATTTAAAGGAATATAGTAGTTATTATGCCAATACTCGGTTCCGGTTTGGTTCTGAGATGCGAGAGTACTAAAGAAGTATTCCGGAAAGTACAAACTAGCCATGGTTTAAGGCCGACTTACAGAGTAATATCATTTGTACAGAGAAAAGCTATTGGATTCCCAGACTGATATTTTAGCTTTGTTTTGCGTAACTTTTTAACCAATCTGCTTATTTAGCTTTTCGGAAACACATCCGGTGATGGAAGTCGATTTTGAAATATAAATTGCGAGGAATCTAACATGGTCAGGGTGGCCAGTTATGCTTCAACTCTATTTTTAGTAGGGGCTCTGCTGATTCAAATAGTTCCATGCATCTCTGTCCTGGCCGATGACGGTGACCCGCAAGCGACCGGCCTGAATCAACCAACCCAGTCGGAAATTGAATGGATTAATGACAATTTCCCGGTAGTTCAGAAGATCAGGCTGAATTCCCTGGCCCTTCAACGCATTAACGCTGAACGACAATCTCGAGGCTTGAAACAGATAACGGTGTCAGATAAAAGTCTTGCTTCCATGGGCGAAGAGGCGGTGTTTACGAATTCTTTTTACGTGATTGATCAGATACAAGAAAACGTAATGTTAGAGATTGAACTGCCAACCTCCGTTGATAACAGCACATCACCAGCTTTCCCGCCGATCAGAAGTCAGGGCAGCATCGGCTCCTGCGCCTGCTGGGCTACCACTTACTATCAATTCACTTATGAAACCAACCTGGCGCGCGGCCAGACGGCCAGTTTTGGTAATAATTCCGCCATATTCTCTCCAAAATGGTCGTATGACATGATCAATGGCGGGGGCGATAACGGTTCATCGTTTTCCGAGGCCTATGCTTTGGAATTGAAAAATGGCGCCGCTACATGGGCTGATTTTCCCTACGATACAAACTATCTGACCTGGAGCTTGAATCCATCCGCATGGAACCAGGCTCTTAATTCCCGTCCCTCGAGCTGGGGTCGGATATCTAATTCTAACGTAGACGATCTTATTAGCGACATTAAAACTCAATTAGCCAACGGCCACGTCATGGTGATCGGTACGTACGTTACCTCCTGGGTACAAAAGGTGGTTGGAAATGATCCTTCTACCACCGGGGATGACGCTTATAACAACCAGAAGATAGCCAGCTATATGAAAAGTTCCAATCAGGGCGGCCACGGCATGACCATAGTCGGTTACAACGATATTCTCTGGTGCGACCTGAACGGAAACGGTACGGTAGATCCAGGCGAAAAGGGCGCTTTCAAAATTGCCAATTCCTGGGGAACAGGTGATTGGAACAAAGGCTACCGCTGGGTTACCTATGATGCACTGAGAGCAACATCTACGGTCCCGCCCGCGGGTACCTGGCCTACCAGTGACCGCGCATCCAGCGGAATATTCTGGAGTGGAAACATATTTACATTAACGGCCAGCCCGGCTTACACTCCCACTTTGAAAGCTAAAGTCACTTTAAATCATTTGAAACGCGGTCAAATGGCAATTTCTCTCGGAATCGGCGAGGTTGGAGCGACCAAGCCCGCAACTACCTGGAATTCAAAGGCCGTCTATAACTCAGGCGGGAATTATGCCTTTGATGGGACAACTTCTGCCTGTGACGGTACCTTTTATTTTGATTTTAGCGACCTGGCCAAATCTGTTTCTGGACCAAAACGCTGGTTCGTGGGAGTCTCCGATAAAACCTCTGGAGACAGCGCCACTATTAAATCCTTCGACCTCTACCAGGGAACGCCTGACGGAGATGTCCTGGTAGCCACTTGCAACGATTTGCCGAAAAGTTCCGATGCCTCACAGGTTTATGCCTGGGTGGACTACTCATACAGCCCTTTGAATCAACCTCCCTCGGCCGAAATTACGGCTTCTCCAACCGGTGGCAATGTACCTCTGGTGGTCAACTTCGACGGGAGTTCCTCAACCGACACGGATGGGACGATTACTTCTTATGCCTGGGCTTTTGGTGATAGTTCCAATGGCTCAGGTGCAACGGTAAGCCACACCTATAATACCCACGGACAATTTACCGCTACCCTGACGGTGACGGACAATTCGGGGGCTACGAGTTTCGATAACGTTGTGATCAACGCTATCAATCCTGTCAAACTCGCTGTTACTGGCTATACATCGCCTGCAGTGTCCGGTGATTCACATAATTTTACAGTTACGGCTCAGGATGCTATTGACAATACCATCGTTGACTACGCCGGAACCGTCCACTTCAGCAGCAGTGACAGCCAGGCGATCCTCCCGGCTGACTATACCTTCGGTATTACCGATAATGGGACTCATAGTTTCAGTGCTACCCTTAAAACCGCTGGAAACCAGTCAATATCTGCTACTGATACTTTAACCGGCAGTACCACCGGAACTCAGAGTGGCATCACCGTTAATTATGCCCTGAACATTGCAACGACAGGCAGCGGCGCGGTCTCAAGAAACCCGGACCAATCAACCTATAATTCAGGAACAACGGTGACATTAACTGCTACCGGGACAACCGGATGGAGCTTCAACAATTGGTCAGGCGATTTAACAGGCTCAACTAACCCAATGAGCATTACTATGAATGGAAACAGGACAGTGACGGCTATCTTTGGCGAAAATGACAATTTGTATGGATTAAACGTCAGTGTTGTCGGTCAAGGGAGCGTGACCAAAAATCCCGATCAGGAGTCTTATACCCCAGGAACTTCAATACAAATTACAGCCACGCCGGCAGCCGGGTGGACTTTCAGCGGGTGGAGCGGTGACGCTACCGGTTCCACAAATCCTCTCACGGTTGCCATGAATGACAACAAGACAATAACGGCCACATTTATTCAGAGTACCTATGCCTTGACGGTAAATATCTCCGGTTCCGGTTCGGTCAACCGTAATAATCCCGGACCTTATTATTTAAACGATGTGGTCCAGTTGACCGCAATTCCGGCTACCGGTTGGAGCTTCAGTGGATGGTCGGGGGCAGCTACCGGTTCCACCAATCCGAAAAACGTGACTGTGACCACGGATAAATCGATAACTGCCACGTTTATTCAAAACCAGTACACTATGAGTATTACTATCTCAGGGGAAGGCAGCGTAACCAAAAATCCGGACCTGACAAACTACAACTCCGGTTATACAGTTCAGTTGACCGCTTTCCCTGAATCAGGATGGATGTTCACCGGTTGGAGCGGTGATATTACAGGAAGTACCAACACTGCTTCCGTTACTATGAACTCAAATAAAACTTTGACCGCGACATTTACTCAAAATCCCCCTCAATACACATTAAATATCAACGTTGTCGGTCAGGGAAGCGTGACCAGGAATCCTGCCCAGGCATCTTATGATTCAGGAACTTCAGTACAAATTACAGCCGCACCGGCGGCCGGGTGGACTTTCAGCGGGTGGAGCGGTGACACAACCGGGACCAGCAACACCATCACTATCAACATGAATAGTGAAAAGACCATCAACGCTACCTTTGCGGTTTATGTTCCTCCTTCTTCAGGCGGGGGAAGTGGAGGGGGAGGGGGTGGTGGAGGAGCTCCGCCCATACCGGTGATTAAACCTGTGACTACCAGTGGCTTTAGTTCATCTTCAGGGTTAAAAGTAGATAATTCGGGAACCGTTCAAGCGAGAGCTCTATTGAAATTTGGAGACAGCGGTGCCAACCTGGATATTGCTAAGAACACTCAGCTATACGATGCCAAAGGCGACGCCTTAGGCGCACTTTCAGTTGCTGAATTGAATTCCATAGCTCAGCCGGCACCATCCCGAGAAGTAATTGTGAAAGCCTATGAGTTTGGCCCGAGCGGGGCCAGATTTAATCCAGCCATAATATTGACGCTAAGCTATGACGCGGAAATACTACCTTCAGAGACTCAGGTTGATTCGCTCCACATTGCATATTGGGAAGGATCCCAATGGATGGCCGTGGACAGCACGATTGACAACGCCAGCCACACTGTTTCAACTAAAGTGAGTCATTTTAGCGAATATGCTCTGATAGGAAGACAGGCGATGGTTGAAGAAACTCCGATGCCGACTCCGGATGATATTAGAACGACTGACACTAATCCTGAACCAGTGGAAGCTTCACCTAAGGAGGTGGTTACAGCACCATCGGATTCGTCAGTCCCCTTTGTCGAAACTTCGGTTTTGGAGACCGCCGCTCCGATTATCGATAGTAATTCGGAGCAAGTTCCACTCCCTGAAAAGACTCAATGCGCTCCTGAAGCCAGGGCGATAAATTTAGCGGGCTTACTCCCGATTTGCCTCGCGATTTTCGTTATATCTGTTATTTCAATTTCATTTCTTGCTGTGAGCCGAAAGCGCTCACCACGGTAACGGGGGATTGACCTTGAGCCGTCACAGATCGTATATCGTAGAATCAATTTTCAGTCTCGTGATCAAATTCATTTTATTATTGAAGTTGATCGCTGGTATTTCTCTCAGCATTTAAGCTTCGACCATAAATTCCGCTTCATCAAATAATCCTTCAATGTCCTTAACGGCCAGATTTTTGCCAGTTTGGAATAGCGTTGTTGATGCAACAGTATTTTTTAATTTTTCAAAAATATTGTTGATTTCTCTTTGTCTTTCTCTTAATAACTCTTTATAATTCGAGTTTCTACAGTGAAGGATTTCAATCTTGATTTCACTTTCTGCCTCAGTTAATAACATCTCGATCAAATCAAGCTCATCTCCAGAAAATACGGTGCTCACTTAGCCCTCCTTCCGCCGTAAAATTAGCTTTCGATTCCCTAATAAACAGATCATAGCATACTAATCAGCTTTTGTAAATCGTATTGGAATGTCGTAATCGTATTTGCTGAAGCCGGCTACACCTGCAGCCAGGACTGATATTCTAATCGCCGGTGGCTTTTGAGAAAAGATACTCTGCTGGGTTGCCCGAAGTATGAGATGAGAGATGCGAACGATTTTAGAAGGAGGATTTATCTTGCACGTTTATAATAAAACCTTATTACCGCAATGATGAGCATCACGATACCTAAAACAATGGCGGCAGTACCTAAACCTGATCCTCTCAGCGGGTTACCGTGAATAGAAACTATGGCTATTCCAGCGATTAAAAGGATAATTCCTATCAGACTGAGAATTACGGCATGTGTATTGCGGCTACCCGTGGTCTTTCCATTTTCACTCATCTCAGAACTCTCCTAATTCTAATGCATTTTTTATAGTTTTTATCAAAATATGTTTACAAACCCAACCTTTTAGTTGTGCTTATTATAGTGATTCCATATGCGTTATACAATATCGATATTAGCCAGAAATTTTTTGATATAGATTGGGAATATCTTGATAAATCTTTCAACATTTACATAATTGTAAACCAGATATACATAAGATATGATTAAGCAAAGTAAAGCCAGAAAAGAGGTTAATGATGAAATTAAAATCGAGTATTCTTTGGGGAATAATAATTCTTGTAATCTTACTTGCATTTGCCGGGTGCAGCTCAAGTAAATCAACTACTTCGGTTAAACCAAATGCTACGACTCAACCATCCGTTTCAAGCCAACCTCCAGCTACTAATAAAACATCAAATCTAACCTCACCTCCAACTTCAAACCAACCTTTAGCGGTTAATAATACACCCGATCCAACCCCACCATCAGGGTTTGTCCTGGTAAAAAGCAGTGATGCAAACGTGACGATTTTTGTACCCTCCGGATGGAATACTAATGCCTCTCAATTATATCCAGGATCGATTATTGGAATTGCAGATGATACCAATAAAGAATACTTGATCATTACTGAAAAAACCAAAGCCAGTGTTAAAGCGAACTCCACGATAAATGATTATCTTAACCAAGCCAAATCAGCTTTTTCTACTGCAGTTACAAATCCCGTATGGGGGCAACCCTCTGACGTGACGATAGGAGGCTGCAAGGGGTTGACAATCCGCCTAACAGGGACCAGAAAATCCAACGGCACCGATACCGTATATTTTGTTAACATATTGGAAAGCAAAGATTACTACTATGATGTTTGCGGTTATACCCTCACCGCTTCTGAAAGTACCAATAAATCTACTCTAGATACAATTATTAACAGCTTCAAAGAAAAGAATTAGATGATCATGGATTAATTATTATTTGTTTAAGATGAACAATAATTAATAACGGGCACAAGATCTTTCGTATGCATCCATTTTACTATTACTTGATCTAAGCTTTTAGAAGAAAAGTGACATGAAAAGGCATCCCGATATTTACTGATCGGACGCTCTTGACCTGCTGAAAAATAACAAAAAAGTACCGGGCGATTGGCACCTAAACATATGGAGAGAAAAAGAGGCAAACCTCCGCCTTTAAGATTTTTTCATAAGGTTTCGGGCCAGCCGTCTAATTCTCCTTACTGTCGTTTTTATTTAGTATTACTTTTATTTGACTCTGTCTTCTGTCTCTTCTGAGTTCTTATTACAGGCTCCAGGAAAAACAAGAAAAATACAAAGAATATATAATACAATGGTTCATTCAGGATAAGTCCCAGGATGCCTAAAAGTCCAATGAGTCCCCAGAACCAGTTAACTTTCATTTGCATACCTCCAGGAATTTAAGGTCTATTCTTTCTACTCTAATCTTAATTCCAGGTATTCATGTTTTGCTTCCGTCTTTTGTAGAGTTTTTTTCCTGGCTAAATGGACAGGTGTTAACAGGTACTAATGGATGTTAAATTATGCTGCCGGAATAATGACGAATATATAATGCTTTAAAGATAATATCCAGCGATGGTCATGTCCCCAATAAGTGGTCCAAATCTACTGGTGGCATTTTTGCTATAATGAGATTGGTAAGCATATGAATAGTGAAAAGACGGCAATGCCCACGATAGCTGGAGTACTCCTGCTGATCTCAGCAGC
>DEUU01000358.1:7585-10223 GCA_002362735.1 Dehalococcoidia bacterium UBA3254 | reverse complement strand
TGCCGGACCACTTTCTCGGAAACGGTGTTTTAATCTTTCTGCTGTTACTGATACCTCTGGTGGCAATAATTGTCCTCAGCACCCTGGGCGGGATCTTTTCCCTGCAAAGAAAGAGGTGGAGTCTGGCTTTAGCCGGGGCAATTGTATCGATTTTGCCTTTTTCTATTCTGGGTATTGCAGCCACAGTATTGATCGTTATATCCAGGAATGAATTTGAAAAAAGATAAATCCAAATTCATTCGCTGCCACTTTTTGTTTTGAAAGATATTTCCCGACTTGATTTACTTCTTTACACTTAAGCCGTAACATATTTCAATGTATAATGATGCCTGTGAATTGTGCAACAAATTCAATATGTGTCAGACGCAGGATGTTTTTAACTAATATTAAGATATTACAATGGAATATCAGGCTGGTCCTGGTATATTGAAGGTCTGTCTTTCTTTATTTCGGATACATCATGTACATATCTGGCAGGAGTTCCGTACCATACTTCCCCGGCAGGGATGTCCTTATCTACATAACTATTAGCGCCTACTACAGAATTCTCACCTATGGTAACTCCAGGGGCAATAATAGTCTGGGCACCAATTTTACAGCCCTTATTTAATGTTACCTTACCGTATTTGTTTGAGATCCTGGAAAAACTGGTAATCACACAGCATTGTCCAATTATCACATCGTCCTGGATTTCTACGCCGTATTTGGCTTCTATGCTGGTAAAGCTTCCGATCCAAACATTTTCGCTCATTTTGAGGTTTTCCCGGTGATTAACTCTCCATCCCCACTGCGTGATGCCGTATTCATTGTAGACCGGAGGAACCCAATTGGAGGTATCCATTTCTCCATACTCCTTTAATTTATCGATTTGTAGTCGCTACCCTTTCTGCAGCCTGATAATTACTATAAGAATTAGTGCAAGGATTTTTCGTAATGGAAGGGATTTTTCTAATTATATTTACTTTCCAACGTTCTATCAAACTTCAGCATCCTCCAGACATAATTATTCTGGAGAACAGTCGAAGGAAGCTTTTAAATCCCTTAAAAGAAAAATATGGAGTGCACTTGATTTCAGTTGGAGATATTAACAAAAAATGACACACTCCAAAATTCCAGGATTCTCCATGGTAATAGGAGTGTGTCATTTTTTAATTTTATAAACCCGGATAATAAAATATCTTTAAATTTGCCCGGTAACTATTTCAAACGAATAACGGTGACTCCATAATGCTGCAACCCGGAATATTTCCCACCCCAGGTCATCTGGTGATTGCTTTCATCCCAGGTATCATGCAGATAAACTAATGAGCCGGTCTTGTTATAACCAAATCCAATCATGGTATGTCCACTGACCTGAATGAGCACAGGGCGCTTCGCATCGATTTCACTTACATAGTTAGCGAAGGTGAAACCATTCTTGATCCCATGATATCCCTGGATATACTGGTTAAAGACCGTATCTACTCCGTTTGCATATTTAGAGGTAGCAAATAATTTCATCCCGTGGGCTCCATCACGATACCCGCTGGACTCGCTGCTGGAATAATCAACGAGAGGGGCTCCACGAGAATTAAAATAGAAAGTAGTCGATCCGTCCGTATTATGCCAGGCAGCCTGGTTGGTACCCATGAAATCTCCAACGCAATCTGAAGCGTGCTGCACTCCATTATATAAATTTACATAAGGATCAGGACCAGCATTATTATAATCAATCCAGTAATCGTCCACATGCCCATGAGTTGTCCGGTTTTCCACGCCGATATGGGTGGCGCTTAGGGGACATTCATAGCAGGTTACACTGTGATAAGTTGTAGATCCCCAGACAGATGTTAAAGGGCAAACTTTGCTATTCAATATCCCGGTATAGAAGTTGGGATATTTTACCTGGTCATAATATCCAAACAACATAGCCGCCGACGTAGCCGAACAGCCATAGCTCCAGCGAAAAGCCGGTACGGAAGGAGTGCCGCTGCCGTAAACATAGTTGATTCCGCTCCCTGAGGGATTCGGTGGTAATTTCACCGCCGGTTCTGGTTTGGATGGAGGTTTTACAGGGCAAACTATTTCATCAATATCTTTGCCATCCGGACCTTGGATGGTCTTCGTCTTGAATGGATTCCCGTTATCCGCGGAGGCAGAAGTTACAACTACCTGGAAGCTGGCTACTAAAAGGATTAAGATTATCAGGAACATGCCGAAAATAGAGAGAAATACTTTGGATTTTTGCATAATCCACCTGCATTAGTCCTTTAACTAACAATAAGTTCAGGATAGATCATCAGGCGGCTTGTGTCAATGTAACTGAATTTATAACTTAATTTTTGGACCAGAGATTTTAATTTATATCCGAAACTCAGGTCAAATATTGACAAATCGTATTGGATGTGCTTATATGTAAATAAGGTTTGATTGGCACCAGGCTAACGAGGAGGTGCAAATGACATTACAGAAATGGTATGGAGTGTGGACATTTCCCAGTTAATGCCCTGCGCAGGCAGGGATACGGAACTTGAGCTCGACTCGTGAAATAAATAAGGAGTCAGTTAAGAAAGGCTCTATACGGTGGTGATCACCGCAAGTGAGTTGAGATTAAGGAGGTAACTTAAGGAGGGTATTCATTCCGAATATCCTCCTTTTT
>DEUU01000358.1:0-7277 GCA_002362735.1 Dehalococcoidia bacterium UBA3254 | reverse complement strand
GGGGTTGAAAGATACCGGCTTAAAGAGATAAAGTAAACTTATCGATCAGTTATCGAGGTAAAAAACTATAAAGTTACTTGAATGCCAGTGAATATTTCAGGCAGGCTGTTTTAAGGGGGAAGACATGAACCGAGTTTTAGCCGTCATTATGGCCGGAGGAGCAGGAGAGCGATTACAGCCCTTGACCAAAGATCGCTCCAAAGCGGCGGTCCCCTTCGGTGGCAAATTCCGCTTGATTGATTTTACTTTAAGCAACTGCATCAACTCAGGTCTGCGCCGGATTTATGTTTTAACCCAGTATCGTTCAGGATCTCTCAACAAGCATGTGCAGGATGGATGGAGCCTTTCAGCCTCCGGACTGGGCGATTTTATTTACTGTGTCCCGGCCCAGCAAAAATCAGGAATGGAATGGTATCAGGGTACAGCAGATGCCGTACGCCAGAATGTAAACCTGATAACCAGAGATTTCGACCATGTCTTGATCCTGTCCGGAGACCACATCTACAAGATGAATTATATGACTCTAATAGATTTTCACGAGAGAAATGATGCTGCCTTGACTATTGCAGCCGTCAAAGTGTCTAAAGAACAGGCGGCAGGGAAACTGGGAGTTCTGGAAGCCAGTGGCGATGATAGATTAGTAGGATTCCTTGAAAAGCCCCTGGAGCCTAAAACCCATCCTTCTGATTCCGATGCCTGTCTCGCTTCCATGGGAATATATATTTTCAAGATATCGTTCTTAATGGAATCGTTAAAATATACTGGAGTTGATTTCGGCAAGCATATTATTCCAAATCTAATTGCAGAGTCCAGGGGAATTTTTGTCTATGACTATGACCTGAACAACAACATCCAGGATACCCAAACTGAAGTTAAACATGGAATCCGTTATAAAACCAACGTTAGCCGGACCAGGGATTCAGCTTACTGGAAAGATGTTGGAACGATTGACTCTTATTACGATGCCAGTATGGACCTGGTGGGAGTCAATCCAATGTTTAATCTTTATGGTGAAAAATGGATATTCAGGACGTATCAAAGGCCTCTACCACCGAGTAAATTTGTGCTGGGCGGCAGAGCCCTTGAATCCATTGTCTCGGAGGGGTGCATCATTAGCGGCTCCAGTGTCTGGAACTCAATTATTTCACCCGGCGCTATTGTGGAACGAGATGCCTCAATAGAAAAATCAGTTATCTTTGATGACGTAGTGGTGGAGCCGGGCGCCATGATCAGGCGAGCGATCATTGATAAGGAATGCCGGGTACACGCCGAGGCTCGTATCGGCTGGGATGTTGAAGCCGACAAGAAACGAGGATTTTCGATTTCAGATGGTGGAGTTGTGGTAGTTCCCAAAGGATCGGAGGTTTTCTGATATTATGCATGAAATGATCAGACGGGAGGTTAACTATGACTATTCTGATTTCGGATATCATGAGAAAGGATGTGGTCTCCGTTCCAAGTAAAACCTCCATTCTTGAAGCCGGCAGGATCATGGATGCGCACAATATTCGCCGTTTGCCGGTAATCAATGGACAGGAGCTAGTCGGTATTATTACCAAGGATGACCTTGATAAACTGGGATCTTCAGAGCTGCCTACTTACAGTTTCAATGAACTGGTCTATATGCGTAACAAGATGACGGTGGAAGATGTGATGCACCGGGATGTGGTTACTGTAAGCCCCGAAACTACCGCGGAGGCAGCCGTAGCCCTGGCACAGAACAAGCGAGTAGGGTCTTTATTAGTCAAGAAGGGCAACAAAATCGTCGGCATCGTGACGACCAACGATTTTTTCCTGGGTATACTCAATCCACTGCTGGGGATTGGTCTTCCCGGGTCTCGGATTCTGGTCGGGAATTGCTTCAAAGGATCAGATATTAACAAGATCATCGCGGTCCTGGATAATCTTCAGGCCGGTATGACCAATCTGTTCTTGGCTGAATCTCCCTCGACCGGGACACGTGATCTGGTAATTCATCTTGCTATTTCTGATCCAGCCCCAGCTCTTGGAGCCATTAAAAATCTGGGATTTCAGGCAGAATTAAGATCCAGATAAATTAGAAAATCGGCTGTATTTTGAGAATATTTAAGAGAAGGCAGTACATCATCCCTCACTTCTCAGCTTAGTATTTTATGCACTGTTTTAAAATGTGCACGGACAGAATCCCCCTTTTTCGGTTCCCTTATTTTTTTGAAAGTCCAGGGTCTACTTCCGGTCTTCTCAATTATAGACTTTTATCGCCAGACCAGGCTGGTCTTTTTCCTGCGACATAATCGTGGTCTAAATCCACCCACTGCCAATTTTCAGGATCTTTACGGGTATTTTAAATTTCGGTGTAAGCTACTACATAGTTATGGCCATATGCCCTGGCGCATTTTGGGCAGGTAGTATAGTACGGTAGAATATCCGATTTTACTTTCCAGGTAGCGTTAAGGCGAAATCAACACCCAGCTTCAATTTATACAGAAGCTGTTCTTCAGTTTCCAGTATAGCTGGAGAGATCAGTACCCAACCTTTCATGGATCTACCGGAAATATTGAAGGGAGAAACAAATTTATTTTTCAGGAGTTCCTTACCTTTCTCAGGAGAGATGCGCAAGACCAGTGATTCTTTATGGATCCCAAAACACATATTGCCATTTATCAGATATCCAATACCCCCAAACATCTTTTTCTTGTGAATTTTGCCCAATTTATCCGTCAGGTGGTCGATTTTATTTTCTAAATCCTGGTTGTATCCCATCTTACTATTTTTTCCTTATGATTTACCGTGTTTTTCCGGAGCCGCCTTTCTATTTCAATCGGATGCCTGAAATCAATGGCTGCCAATGATCATATTTTACGGTTTCAGCGAGAAATTGTTGTACCCGGTTTCCATTAAGTTGTCTATTATCATATCATGTTGAAAAATAAGTTGCTTTACTCAGAATAACCCGCATTAAGCTCCTGAGTAATGAGACGAATACACCCGCTGCTACCTTTTATTTTCAGTAGTTCCAAACAGTATTCGGAACACGGAGGTGCAATTGCAACTTTTTACCATAAGTAGCACGCAATCTATTCCTTTAATACAGATTATGGAACAAGACTTAAGTATGGCTTGACTTTAGTTAATAACGGGGTAGAATGGAAATAATCTCTTTTTTGAAATAAAAGATGGTAAATAATCTAAAATTAGAATCATGGCTAAAGGTTTTTCCACTGTCAGCGATCCTGGCTTTAACCTGTTCGTGTGCAGCAACTCTACTAATGGCATTTTTGATACTATTCGGTATCTCACAATCATGCAGCCGGGTAAACATTGTACTCTTCATGGTGGCACTTACTATAAGTGACATTTTGGTTGTCTCTGGAATAATGATCGGAGCTATCAGTTACAGAAAAACTAAAAACCGCCTGGCTTTATCCAGCTTACTGTTTACCATCCTGTACGCTGCACTTTTAATTTTCCTTATTCAGTAAATTTATTCATGATCCAGCCGAAACACGAAGCTTCTTCGACCGCAGCATCATAAGTAATTGAATTCTTATCACTATTCTTTTTGTAATGAACTAACCGCACTCCTGGAACGCTGGCAGCGTTTTCTCAAGCCATCGGCGCCACTGTTCTCTCTCTATTAAAAGAATCGACGGATTACAAGGAATAATTAACTCTTGAAATAATAATGAATCATCATTATTATTAGATTTAAACAGACAAGCGATCTCCCTTTTAGCTTGCAAAGCTCAAGAGTTTTTTTTCAGTGGTTCGTAATCACTCGTTGCCGGTTTTTATTATCCAGAACATGATATTCAGGGCGTTGACAAAAGTCTCCTGTAAAAGGGTTGAAGCTAGCCGAAACCGGGTTAGACCAATGGCCGAAGGTAAATTAACGGGTCAGCGAGGCGACATAAGAATGAATGAACTACTTAATTTGTGCGGTTATAAAGAAGCGGAAATTGTAACAGAGTTACCCCGCGTAGAAAAGGCCTTTAGCAAATTTGGGCTCACTGCTAAAGATATTGAGTCGGGCAAACAAAGGCTCCGTAAATACTATGATATAGAACTTAAGGGAATACGCAAGGTTTTTCGTTTGTTTCTCCGAGAATTTGTTGATTCGATGCTGGCCAGGGAAGAAGGGAAAACCAGGTTAATTTATGGGTTCATGGCACCCCGTTTTGAAATGTTAAGTTGTGCAATAAACTCTGGATCGAAAGATGTATACTCGATAAATCAATGTTGGGCTTTCCTGGTAGTGATGGGCTGTATCTTTAACAAAGTAACTTCGATATTCGAAGCTGCCGAAGAAAAATGGCTGAAAACCGGAATAGTTGCTCACTGTGGTAATGTAAAAATACTCGCAGGTGCATTGGCTCTGGGTCTGTTACCTAAACCAGATATGTTGATAACCACAGGAGCTTTATGCGAAACGGCTCCCAAAACATTGGATTTACTACATGAATATTATGATATCCCCGTATTTTTCTATGAAACCTGTCAGGATCGCGAAGCCAGGGAATATTCTCTGGCTTCCAGGCGAGCTATTGAATTAGAAAGCCAGAGTTTGCGGAAACTGGTAGGTAAGATTCAGCAGATGGCAGGTGTTGAGATAACCGATGATAGACTGCAGGCAGCCTTCGACGCTCGCAAAGAACTGGATGTTGCTATGGGTAAAATGCGCAACCTGTTGATAACCAGCGACCCTTTACCGCTGAGTCCAACCCATGAAAACCTCTGGTCATGTTTGAATTCCCTGACATTGCACGATGACAAGCTGCAAGACGCTATAGACGCGATTAATATTTTATATACAGAACTCCAGGAAAGAGTAAGCGCTGGTACAGGCGTTGTTGCGAAGGGATCACCACGAGTACTGGCGATTTGCCCCGGGCATCAAAGCGATCCAGCCTTCGAACACCTGGTAAATGAAATGGGTATAGCCATAGCTGCAACAGATTCTATATTTTCTCTTTCCTACGATGAGCAAAACCCCGGTCCTTACACGAAGCTAGCGCTGCCTCTTCAATCAATACGTTTAATCGCCCCAGTCAAGAAGATCCCTTTAATTGTCGAGGGATGTAAAAGATTGAAGGTTGATGGAGTACTTAATCGCTACCATGCCGGATGCCGGACTGTCGTTGGTGACGCCATATTAATCAACGACGCTTTGGTAAAGGAAACCGGTATTCCGACTTTATTACTGGAATGGGAAAACTTCGATCCACGTGTTTTTAACTATGAACAATATAAAAATAAATTAGAAATGTTTAAGATGGTAATGCTCAACAGGAAAAATCGTTGATGATATTTGGAGACATCGTTGGCAGTTTAAAAAGCGCTGGTTAAGACTGATATTACCTTAAGAATAGGTAGGTACCGGCTACCATTCTTTGATTAATTCGTATTGCACCCTGGAAATAAGTTCAATTTTATTCCCCCAGCGCTCCTTTCTTTCTTCTGAGGCAGCCGCCGCTTCCGGGCTCTTTTCAAAGGACGCGAAGTCTTTGTCACTGTCGAATCTATACATCGCTATGAACCGTGGGTCATTAGAATCATCCAATGATTTATAACGGGCAACCCCCTTTAATTTCCCGGATTTCAATAGCATAGGAACGTGCACTTCGTTATACCATTTATTGAATTCTTCGACATCCTTCGACTGACAGCTTGTAGTTATAACATTGAGAAAAGGTTTATTTGCCATAAAAACGAGATCCTCCTTTTTTACGGATAATGCATTTCACTTCCTACTATATCGGCTTTATTATATTGGTTGATAGTAGTTTATTCAACAACCTTCCAATGCATAACGAGATGTCAGAGAACAGGATGATTTTGAATTTCAGGGGGTCCAAAGTCATTGACAAAAGGTTAAGTATATGTTAGTGTATGGGCATCGTAAGCGATATCACATAAGAGGGATATTGAATTTCTCCGTTTAAGGTTCCAGATCCACTAATATTTCTAGCTCGCAGGATTAAAAACCAGCATCTTATCAAGGCAAGTATAGTTATAATGGCATCAGATGTTTCTTGGAACTTCCAATATTCTAAATAAAGGAGAAATAAGATGAAAAAGCTTCTGATTCTGCTATCAGTCCTGGTTATCCTTTCACTCGTCCTGACTTCGGCCATTTCATGTTCCTCCAGTCCATCCACGTCTAAACCTGTGGCTCCGACTACTTCAACCTCAGCCCCCTCAACCACCCAAACTGCGGCCCCAGCGGCCGCGACCACATTTACTCTGAAAGTGGCCACTTTTATGCCTGCTACTCACTACGTCCAGACTCAACAATTTGCCAATTATTTTAAATTGATAAATGATGCGGCCAAGGGAAAATATACCATTAAACCGGAATATTACCCGGTAGGAACTCTGCTTAATCCCGCCGATATACATGATGGAGTCGCAAAACGTATTGCGGATGTTGGGCAGATGACTTGTGAATATACCCCAGGAGTGTTTCCGGCCATAACCACCTTACTTATTCCCGGTGTGTTTTACCAGAATAATTGTGTCGATTCCGCTCATACTGCATGGGAATTTCAGAAGAAGTTTCAGCCCAAAGAATTTGATAAAGTCAAAGTATTATATTGCTACGGTGTTGGACCTGGCGCACTGCATACTCAAAAGCCAATCAAAACTGTGGCAGATTTTAAAGGTTTAAAAATAAGAGGCGCTGTTAGAGGGGTCCAGGCTGTTGGCGGTGAACCATTTAACGTTCCCATGGGAGAGGTCGTAGAGGATGTTAAAAAAGGTATGTTCGAGGCCTGTTTTGCCCCTGCCGAGACGCTAAAAGGCTGGCAATTTAATGAGATTTTCCATTATTCAACCTTTGTTCCCGGCTTTTATTCTGGCGTACAAGACATAATAATGAACAAGGACACCTGGCAGAGTCTACCCGAAGACCTGCGCGCTATCATAGATGGCGTATCAGATAATGCCGCAGATCTGACCGGTCGAATTTGGGAGTATTATCAGCAGGAAGGTTGGGATTATGCGAAAGCACAGCCCGGCGGACATGAAACGATTGAACTCTCTGATTCTGAATTGGCTCTAATGAAATCGAAATACCAGCCCGTAATCGATAAATATATTGAAGAGCTTAATTCCAAAGGTCTTCCTGGCCAGGATCTGGTTAAAGGAGCTCAGGAGATTGCCCAAAAGAACATTAAATTAACTTTCGGGACATGGAAACCTTAGATTAAAATTTAAAATAAGTTCCATGAAGGGGGTACCTTCGAAAAAGTTTAAACCGAAAGGTACCCCTCTTATTTTTAATATTGGTGAGGTTGAAT
>DEUU01000028.1:535-2594 GCA_002362735.1 Dehalococcoidia bacterium UBA3254 | reverse complement strand
CAGCCGCCTTCTTCCTCACCTTTATAAGTAGGGTAAGGTATTTGTAATTCCTCAATTAATTTTTGTCGGGAAAGTAAAAGTTTTTCGATCATCCCGTTGTTCATTTACTGGTCTCCACATCATTGGTATAATCAAGGTGCATCAGAAGATCGGTACGTCCTCGTAGCTCACTAACGCCACGCATGCCGAATCGTTTCAATATAGCTACCAGTTCATTTCGCCAGGCACTATACATATTGATGATCCGCTGTGTGCCCCATTCGAGATCTACATCTTCCGCAAGCTCGACATCGGTGGTAGCGATACCACGCGGACAGCCACGTCCGCTTTCACAGCGTGAACATCGTATGCAACCCAGCGCAACCAGTTCGGAAGTGCCGACAACAACACCATCAGCCCCTAACGCGATCGCTTTAGCGATGTCATGAGGTGTACGCAATCCGCCGCTAACGATGAGCGTAACTTTATCACGAATGCCTTCCTGCTCCAGGAAGTGATGGACTTTTACGATACCGTATTCGATAGGCATAGCGATGTTCTTTTTTGCAATGTCAGGTGCGGCACCTGTGCCACCGTATCCACCGTCCAGATGTACTATATGGGTGCCCGCGGAATAGCTGCCCACAGCAACCATATCCACGTCGTTAGGTGTAGATACCTTAGTGGCAATCAGGGTTCGCCGGTTAACGTGCTTGATCCAGTCCATGTGTTTCTGATGATCTTCAATGGAGTAAACGCTATGAAACGGGAAGGGTGAAAAGAGTGAAATACCCAGAACTGTTTCACGCATCCTGGCCACTGCCGGGGTAACTTTATCGGCTAACAGGTGGCCGCCCAGACCGGGCTTGGCTCCCTGAGCGTATTTGAATTCAACAATGCGGACACGCTGGATCGTCTCTTCACAAACACCGAAAAGACCGGTAGCTATTTGCGTGATAACGTGGTCGTCGTATGGCTTCATACGTTCCATGTAACCGCCTTCACCGGTGCAGGTAAAGGTATTAAAAGCAGTAGCAGCCCGAGCCTTGGAGAGCTGGACAACGTTACTAACGGAGCCGAATGACATCCCACCGCCATACCATGGAACATCTATTTTCAACTGTGGCCGACCGTCGTTCCGTCTGTTGAGCACAATACTGGTATCTATCTCATCCTCTCGTAATTCAATGGGTGGTTTTTCGGGAAACTTAAATCGCAAGCGGTCAAACCCGCCGTCGGAAGCTCCAGTCTCGTAATCGAAGCCATATTCAGGTGACGGTGATTCTCCGGTTTCTGCCATTCTCCAGGTAGCCATTATCATATCGGGTGTCCATCGATAGTCACCCATCGCCTTCAACATTGGATTTTCAACCATTTTCAGTGCTTTATTTGGACATATGTCGATACAATAATGGTCAGTCTTCTGGCAGGAAGGACCAACACAAACGTTCAGATGTGGGGCAGAAAATAATTTATATCCGGGTTTCAATACGTGCACGCCATGGGGGCAAACCTGGGCGCATTTGCCACAGAGATTGCAATTACTGCTTCGGCGAATAATATATTTGGCTATCTCATTACGATAGCGTGGGGGTACCGGCCTTACTTCCCGAGATACTTCAACCTGGGGCACCAGTGTTTTAATCGTGTTTTCAGGCAGGATTTCTTTAAACCCTGATTCTTTTACCAAAGAGCCTTCCAAAGGTCTCCTCCTCGATGTCTTCAAAGAATAATGCACGGCCGGTCTCACCACGAAGACGGCGGGCTTCCCGCATCCCCATTGCCCCCATAACCTCAATCAACTGGTCATGCCAAGCGGCAATTAAATTCGTCATCCGTCCAACACCATACCGGGGGGTAATACTCTCAATCTTCGCCGGACAGGCAAAACCATCGCGGCAGCTTGCACAAAAGCGGCATTCAAGACCGATTAATAACGGCATATTGATGGTTATTGCATCCGCACCGCAAATCATTTCTTTTGCCATATGTTCTGCCAGAGCGATGCCGCCACTGGCGATAATAGTAACTTCATCTCGGATGCCATCTTTTACGAGAGAAGTATGGATGTACCGTGTCA
>DEUU01000028.1:0-286 GCA_002362735.1 Dehalococcoidia bacterium UBA3254 | reverse complement strand
TGTACCGTGTCATATCTTTTATAAACTTAGGTTTTTCTACCCCTATTTGATTGCCGTTAATATCGGTCACAATATGTATTACTTCGCTAATGGGGTTATGAGCAAGCTCGATAGACCTCTTCTCACCGCGAGAGTCCAATTCAACTCTGACCGCGACAACCATTTCCGGATTAACAGCTTTGATTTCTTTTATCCGTTGCTCAGTTTCGTCGTTATCAGCGATCTCAATAAGACGAGACTTCATAAGGATTTCCGGTGGGGGCAAGGGAGTATCTTTACCAAGATA
>DEUU01000043.1 GCA_002362735.1 Dehalococcoidia bacterium UBA3254 | reverse complement strand
TCCCCAAGATACTCAATTATTTGATCGGTATTTATCTCATCATCATTGGCATAATGGCCCTTATTGCCTACTTCACCGGATAAAAACTTTACCATAATGTAAGCAAAGGGGGAAATATGAAAAAAATATTTTGCATATTAATCGCTGTCTCTATTATTTTTGTAGTGGCGTCTTGTTCGCTTATTGGCATTGGCGGCAGTCCAACTCCCACTTCAGGGACTGTTACTTTCAGTTATCCAAGCAGCGTTGTCTATCAAATAATGCTATCAAATGAAACTTATTTATGCTCCAGTTTCAGTGTCAATAATACTGATGCTGCCATCTCTCTTCAATTGAAAGAGGTGTATTCAGTTGCTTCTGATGGAAAGGTTACCTGGGTAGGGGCAGATAAAGAAATAACGGCAGTGAAAATAGAGAAGGTCTCCAAATAGACACCTGCTCGTTGGATTATTCTCCAGGAGGTTAAAACCCCATGGGTATTGAATGGTTCCGAGACTTGAGTATCGCTATCCTGGGCTTTGTGACCACGGCCGTACTCATCTTTATCGCCATACTATTCTACCGTCTGTATCGCAAGACAAAGTCTGTATTGTTGCGGGTTGAGGTCATGACCACGTATGCATTAGCAGAGCCAACTCTGCAATCTAACTATTTTAGACGAGCTAGGAAGCTTCTTGGAGAACGTTATGCTAGCCTTCGATCAGACCGATGGCTTGCAGCTGATAAACTAGCTAAAGTTATTCAGTCTATAGACCGCCTCCTATCTGCGATCTACGAGGGATTACCGAAAGGTAATTTGATTATTGAAGATATTGTGATTCAGGGGGACAGGGTTATTGTGAGGTATAAGTTACAGGATTCCCTTAGCAAAGAATTAGCAGGAACCTTATCTAATAATGAAGCCGTTAACCTAAGCAGGGTGGATGTGTTAAGAATTGGTGATGGCAAGGTTATAGGACGCTGGGACCCGGTTTATCAAATCAAGGAGTTATATCGAGCTCGGTGAAATCAAACTTAAAAGGCAACCGAGAAATCCACGATATCACGTCAATTCTTATCGTATCCCTCATTGAGATAGACATAGGGACATTTCCCAATTTCAAACGGTGTAGTATTCTGGAGGTTAGGAGACAATAGTCCGCTCTCTCCGGCTTCTTTCAAAGTCATATCAGGGCTTCTCTGGCAAATGTTTGTGATTGTCTTGAACACTTCGCTAGCTTTTCCACAAATCCGCATCGTAAACCTCCAATCTCTGCTTATTCCATTACTAAAAATATTTTTGAGACCATTTGAGAACATAGCCACTCCTTTCAAATTCGAGACTTGTTTCTACTTCTTTAGATCCTGCATGTACGGAAAGCAAGTTTCATATACTTCCGTCTTCGATTAAGCCTTACCTCATACTTAGGGGTACTGAGGTCTTTTGATTCTTTCATAATCAGCACCCCTTAATAATAGATAACCGGCCTTATTTCAAGCCGGTTTCACTATTGGCCCGCTTCCACCCAAGTGACCAAACTACGGGTGAAAGATCATAGCCATCCTGAGGAGAGAAACATAGGCATATTCTCATGTCGTATTACGCCTTTAATATTTAATAAATGCAACAGACTATTATTCTTCAAGGATAAACGTTATCTTCATCTGAATCCTATACTCGGATATCGTGCCCTTATTATCAACTAATACTTCTTGATTCTCGATCCATGCTCCTCTAACATTTTCCAGAGTCTTACAAGCGCGAGTAATTCCTTTTTTCATTGCATCATCGAAGCTAACGGCAGAAGATGATTTGACTTCAGTGGTTCTTGAAATAGACATTGGAACCTCCCTTCATTTTAAACTATACTTCTTTCTTCTGTTTGACTAGTCTCCAGGATCGCTAGCTTCTATTATGCGACTAAATTCCAGCTGTCCCTTTAACCTACCTGGCAGGGTGGTCGATTTGGTTTGTAAGGATCCCCTGTCTATGGGAACTGTCTGGCCAAAAAGCTAGTGAAACTAACTACCTATACTAATAATCTAGCCAGTTACCTTGTTGCGGGAAAGCGGAAAAGTACCAGATTTATCCTAGTAGAAATACGAGGTTATGAGAGAAAGAAGCATTGGGACAGGCACACTTGTGTCTCAGAAGAAATGCCTATATTACCGCTTTAAGATTTTAGGAGGGGATATCATTATGGCGCAAAGTGTCACCACAATATCATCTATCCTAATAATGGTATAACATCAGGAATTAAGTCGATTGGTCTTCATGGCTACATTTGTAGATAATCCTATTCCTTTAGGGAATGAGACAAAAAACGCTTACCATTGGATGACCTGACCCCCTAAGATCAGTCCAACTTTAGTGTTAGACTGATAAAGAAATAAAGGGGGTAAGAATGCCAAAGAAGGCCTACACACCGGAACAAATCATCAATAAGCTGCGTGAGGCTGAGGTGCTGCTCAGTCAAGGAAACGCCATCGGAGTCACCTGCAAAAGAATTGGTGTCAGTGACGTCACATACTACCGCTGGAGAAAAGAGTACG
>DEUU01000439.1 GCA_002362735.1 Dehalococcoidia bacterium UBA3254 | reverse complement strand
CTAGGCCGCTAGACGAATGCGCCGAAAACACAATTATATTTATTTATTAAATCACCCTGATAAAAAATACGGAACCGGGGACGCCTCCCGGGGTCTTGCAGGTCGCCTTGTGCCTGAATACTGAAGCCGCCGAAATAGCCGAGCCCTTTATTTCCAAATAAATATTATATCAGTACCTTACATAAAGGGCAACAGGTATTCTAAGAAAATGCATGTAGACTTAATGTCGATTGGAACCTGAAGATAATATACATCAGCTCATTCTCAGACTCATAAATCACGGGAAGCGGTCTCTAATAAGTAAAACCGGGACAGAGATACATTCCTGAAGTGAGGGCTTGAATAACGAATCTAGATAAATCTCTCAAAACGGTCTTTTTTAGCTTTACAAATAGGACAGATCTCGGGGGGACCTTCACGGGCACAGAGATAACCACAGACTACGCATCTCCAAATCGGAAAAGGCAGGGTATTTAGTTTTGTTCCGGAAAAATCTAAAGGTTTTGGCTTCATCTGGCTCCTTTCTTCCCTGGCTGGGCGTCTTTCCGGTATGCTATTGACGGATTGGTTACCCGAGGCGACCGCCCCGGAAACGTAAAGACCTCAGAAGCATGTCCCGTAATCGACCAGGTCCTGGTCGCGGTAATCGCAGGGACAAATAATGTCCAGGTCTTCGTGTTTATCTCCCGCGGCTAACCGGCAGGGGCAATTCCAGTACCCGTACCTTTTATCATTTTCCAGAATACCTTTAACAAGCTCTTTGGTGAATTCGATATCCGGATTTAAGCGATAGCCGCAGGCTTGAGCTTCTTTATTTAGTCGTTCATATAATCTTTCAACTTCTTCTTTAGTGACAGTTGGTTCTTGACTCACGTTTTAGCAGATTCCTTCAAAGCTTCTTTTATTTCATTCTCCTTAAATCCAACGATACATTTACTGTTATTAATGACAAGGGTTGGGAAGGAGATGCTCGGATTCCATTTTCGGATGGTGAGAATCGTATTTTCTCTTTCCTGACCGGTAAGCAAATCTACATCCACAAAATAATATTCTACCCCGAGGTCATTTAAAAACTGTTTGGTCTTTCTGCACCATGGACAGGTGCTTAAGGCGAATATCTTGATATCTCCGCTATTTTTCCCTGCCACATGTTCCATAGTCATTTCCGAACCTCCTCATAGCTAAAAATGAATTTTTCGGTTTGCCATCTTCTCCAAATAAGTAAGTACTATTATTATTGTAGTGGATTTAGCATTAAATATCTCGAAAATAAACATCTCATTATCAACGACAACCCCCCTTGAGTTCGGCTGCAAGAATATTTCGAGGTTCATCGGATAAGTACTATGTATCTTAACGAGCGTCTGGCGGTTAATATAATTTGATGCAAGCTTAAAATGTTAGACCACCATGCTTTTATCAGGAAGTCTTCCGGATATTACCTTTAAAGACTTTACCTGACAAAAATTACCGGCAATTAAACCAGGATGGGCTACAACCCCATGCCCAATATGACATCCCTCGCCCAGCATAGCCCCAATTTTGATATTATAGATTTCCTGGTCAATTTTTACTTCAGCTTCTTCGGTAAAGGCGCAGAAATGCCCACCGATGAAACTCCCTCGATCAATCACTGAATCCTGGATAAGACTACCTGAAGAGATATGGACATCGTCGCTCAAAACGCTGTTCTTAATTTCGGAAAAGGGGTCGATAACTACGTTGTTAGCAATACTGGTAGCGGGGAAAATACATACATTTGGTCCGATTTCACATCCTTCTCCGATGACTACCGGTCCCGTGATGCAAGTATTTGGATGGATTTTGGTACCTTTTCCTATGGAAATATGCCCGGTAAGGGAGACTCCCGCTTCGATAACTCCATTTTGGAGAGAAAGAGTATTTTGCAGGATAACAGCATTCAAACTTAAAATATCCCATGGATAAACGACATCCAGCCATGGTTGATGGGTTTCCAAGGCGGCGACAGACTGGCCGTTTCTGAGCATTTCATTAAGGACGTCAGGCATGTCCAGATTCATTCCGATATAATCAAATATTTTCTTTTCGAAAGAATAGATACCCGTATTAATCAGATTCCCCTCGGGAAGCGCGGGTTTTTCCGAGATTTCTTCCAATCTGCCGTCCCTTACGCTTACTACCCCGTAGCGGGATGGACTGGTTTCCAATTTAACCAGCACCGCTGGGGATTTTACGCTCAATATCTGAGTTAAAGTTTCGGGGAAAATAAGTTTATCCCCGGGGAGGACTAAAAATTCATCGTCTGTGGCATTTTCCGCTTGAAACAGAGCGTGTGCCGTCCCTAATTGCTTGTCTTGCGTGATAAATTTGACGTTGACTCCAAATTGCTTCCCATCACCGATATAATCGAAAATTTGCTCTCGATGGTAACCGACGATAAAAATAATGTCATGAATACCTTTTTGTGCCAGCGAATCCAGTATGTAGCGGATAATGGGTTTGCCAGCGATGTGGATCATGGCTTTAGGCTTGTTCACCGTGAATGGTCGCAGTCTTCGTCCCTCACCGGCTGCCAGGATGATTGCCTGCTTCATAACTCACCTCAAAAAACCCTTGATCCTGGAGCAATGGTCCCATGAGCCAGCGCTCCCGGGCCAATGAAAGTATTATTTCCGATTAAGGTCCCCACATTGATGGATGCATTGATCCCGGTTTCGACTTTATCTCCCATGATTGCACCCAGTTTACGTCTTCCTGTATCCATTTCATTCACACGGATATTTTTCTTATCCAGCTTTAAATTAGCAATTTTAGTGCCGGCTCCCAGATTGCAACCTTCTCCTAGAATACTATCACCCACATAATTAAGATGAGGGACTTTGGTACCTGACATAATAATGGAATTTTTAATTTCAACAGCCGCACCTATATGACAGTTATCACCAATAGCTGTGCTGGGCCTGATAAAACAATTAGGTCCGATATCGCAGTTTTGACCGATGATCACCGGCCCAACGATATAAGATCCGGATCTGACGATGGTACCTTTTCCAACACGTACTTTCCCCTTGAGTGAAGCGTTGGGTTCAATTTCACCTTCGCATACCGGCTCCAACCCGTCCATGATTTTCTCATTTGCAGTCAACAAATCCCATGGATAGCTGAAGTCAGACCACTGCCGGATGTTTTGATATAATACAGGCTTACCATTATCAATTAGAATTTGAATAGAGTCGGTAATCTCATATTCGCCCCGCGGCGATTTAGAAGTTTTTTCAATGGCCGAAAAGATATCCGGAGTAAATAAGTAAAGCCCGGCATTTGCCAGGTGAGATGGCGGGTCACTCGATTTTTCATGTATTCGTATCACGCGGCCGTCTTTGACCTCAGTTACCCCGAGTCCGGAGACGTTTTCAAGCTCAATCACGCTCATGGCGTTGCCGGTTAAAGAAGTCAGATTCCGAATTTCACCCTGATCGATAATGATATCACCGTTCGCCATGATGAAACTGTCATTAATAAAACTTTCAACCATTCTGAGTGCATCGGCAGTTCCCAGTTGCTTTCTTTGATTGGAATACAGGATTTTAACATCCCATTTTTGTCCTTTATCGAAATAGTTTCGGATTTGTTCATCATGATAGCCAACGATAAAAATAAATTCGTTAATTCCAGATTTTTTCATTTCGATCAGGAGATGCTCAAGAATCGGCTTGTTCGAAATCGAAAGCATGACCTTAGGTCGGGTAAAGGTCAGAGGGTGCATACGATTTCCTTCTCCTGCCGCCAGAATCACCGCTTTATTGATAGCCATCTTTCATTATCCCCTAGACAGACTAGATAAATTCTTTTAATATTTTAATTCCGTGATCGTAATAATTCCTTGCAACTGATTCTGTTTTAGCCTCCGCAGTAAGTCTAATTTTCGGCTCCGTACCTGAGGGACGGATAAGTAACCATCCATCCGAAAAATTAAGTTTTAAACCATCAACGGTATCTACAGACGCAGGCTGCAAGCTTGCGATCAGTTTTTCTTTAAACTCCTGATTCAAAGCGACTACCCCGGAAATATTGCCACGAATGACGGGATATGAAGGAATACTGTCAACTAAAGCGGACAATTTCTGTCGGCTGGCAATATCTGCGATTCTGGCTGCCGCGTATATCCCATCGGGACAGAGTGAGGTTGAGGGGAAAACCCAGGCTCCCGAGGGTTCTCCACCGAATTTGCCCCATTTTTTCAGCTCTTCCGATACATAGGGGTCTCCAACTTTGGTCCGCCTGACTTTAAACTGCATTTCTTCAATGCTCATAGAGGCATCAATGGTGGTGACGATATTTTTTGAACCCGAATTCCGACTAAAAATGCCCAGCAATTTATCTCCGGAAATAAACCGTCCGCGATCATCTACAGCCATCATACGGTCGGCATCTCCGTCATGTGCGATACCAAGGTCTGCACCCGACTCTTTAACAGCGCTCATCAAATCCCCAAGGTTAGCTTCAATGGGTTCGACGTCATGGGGAAAGATGCCATTGGCATAACAATTGAGAGTTACCAATTCACAGCCAAGTTGGGTAAGAAGATGCGGCGTAATGAAATAAGCGGCTCCGCATCCGCAGTCAACAACGATTTTAAGTTTTATTCCGGCAGGAAAGTCTTGCCTGATGCGAGCAATATGTTTATCAACGGCCGTACTGTACATTTCGCCGGCCTGCATTTTGTCCCACTTTATCTCGACAGGGGAGCGTCCGTTGATTAAATTTTCGATTTGAGTTTGCTGTTCACTTGAAAAAGCCGATCCGTCCGGATTCAGCAGTTTAAGGCCGTTATACTGGGGAGGGTTGTGTGAAGCGGTAATCATGATAGCGGCTTCAAATTCCCGTGCGACGTAGGCAAGAGTGGGGGTGGGTAATATTCCAGCATCGCACACACGAGAGCCAGCGGCAAGCAGCCCGGCTGTAACAGCATGGCGCAGCACACTGCCTGAAGTGCGCGTGTCCCTTCCAATTACAACGTTGCGGCACATAGCCCCAACAGCAAATCCCACCTGTAATGAAAGGTTAACCAGATCGCGATCTGCCAAACGGCGGATTCCAGAGGTCCCAAAAAGTTGCATTAATTTGATTTTACCAGTAATAAACTAAAAGTCAATCCGGAAAAAGGAAACTTTATAAGGTTTATTTTACTGGTAAAAAGCGATGGCGACTACAGGTCCGGTCTGGGAAGCCATCACCGGGGTGTAAGGCGTGAAATATACTTCGACTGGATTTAATTGAGAAACGATTTTGTTTTTAATTATTTCGCCGAGAGCTTTGTCATCGGTATAATGCACCATAATGTGTACTGGCTTGTTGCGGTCAATATACCCGGTTACTGTTTCTATCATCTTCTCGACGGCCTTATACATACCGCGAGCCGTTCCCAGATTATCCACCAGACCAGTTCCGTTAACCATGCCGATGATAGGTTTTATTTGCAGCCAGTTCCCGACGATGGCGGATTTGGGAGCTCTCCCGCTTTTGATAAGATATTTTAATGTTTGCATCGCGGTGACGAACTTAACGCGAGGAATCATATTTTGGACTACTTTGACCACCGTGGCCAGGTCCTGAAATTGGCTGGCCGATCTAGCTGCTTCAAGGACTATAAATCCTTCTCCCCCGGCAGCAGTTGTACTATCAATAACCTCGATTTTTAAGGAAGGAATGATTTGCTGTAACGTATCTTTAGCCAGAATTGCTGCGTGATGAGTTGCACTTAGCTTCCCAGAGACCAGAATACAACAAATGCTGTCCGTATTTCTGGATAGCTTAGTAAAGACAGCTTCAAAATCAGCCGGATTAACCGCGTTTGTGGTTACAGGGTCTCTAGTCTGGCCAAAGAGTTCCCAGAATTTTTCATTAGAAATTTCATTGTCGAGGTAAACCTTGCGGTCTATCACCAGACCGACTGGAACGATGTTGATATCATACTCTTTGACCAGATTTTCGGGAAGGCAACTTATGGTATCGGTCACAATTGCAACTTTTGACATTCATTCTCCTTTCGAATTTTTTCGCGTCTTATCGAAGAGGAAGTACCTAGACTGTCTAGGTACTTTTTGCAATATTAACTAATGTTAAAGGTGTTGTCAACTGGCTTCGGTATCCGCGAATAAAGACTAAAAAATGTGTTACAATATGTCCCATGCCAGCGAACGGGCCGTTTTCGCACCGCGTTTCGAATTTCCTGATTTATACCTGTACATTTTTCTATTGGATGGGGATGTATATATATGTACAGGTATTGCCCGTTTATGCTGAATCTCTTGGAGCCAGTTTGACTGTGGTAGGCTTGGTTGTTGCCTCTTACGCTGTTCCTCAGCTTATCCTGAGGATTCCCATCGGTATCTGGTCAGATTATTTAGGCAGTCAGAAACCGTTGATGATGGCAGGAATAGGGTGTATTTTAGCCGGTTCGATCGGATTAGGATTTTCTCCTTCCCCATTATTTCTGGGACTCTCACGGTTAATGGTGGGAGTAGGGGCGGCGGTCTGGGCGCTTTTCCCAATTTATCTGGTAGGAAATTATTCTGCAGACAATATCGGGAAATCCATCGGAATGCTCAATTTTATTGTCGGCGCTTCTCTGGTAGCGGCATCTATTGCCGGCGGCCTGATTGCAGGCGTTAAAGGAGAGAAATTTGTTTTCTTTGTGGCTGCCGGACTCTCTATTGCAGGAGCGATCAGTCTTCTTTTTACCCGGGAACGCCCGTCGACGGAAACCGGATTGTTCTCCTGGCATGCGTTCAGTCAGGTAGCCCGCAACCCACTGCTTATAATAGCTTCGGTGATGGCCATTTTGCTTTTTTTTGCTGAATTTGCCAGCATCTGGGGATTTGTTCCTGTTTACGCTGCCAGGCTAGGGGCTTCAGATGCGGGGTTGGGAGTCCTGACAATGCTGGTGACCATAGGCTCAATGGCCGGGTCGCTGATCATCACACCACTGATAAGACGTTTCGGACAGGTTTTTTCGATAATATTTTCTTCAATAATGCTGGGATTAGCGCTTGTAGCGGTACCTTTTATTCGGGATCTAAACCTGCTAGGGTTGGTGCTTACTTTAAACGGAATTGGATTCGGCATGCTTTCAACCCAGTTAATGGTCCTGAGTATTTATAATATTGAAGCGAAGCAGAGGGCCACAGCGATGGGGTTTTATCAAGCCGTTTATGCAATTGGCATGCTAACGGGTCCGCTGATCTCCGGATTTCTATCCAACCATTTCGGATTATCAGTTGTCTTCTATGTGGCGGGAGCGCTTGGAATGTTAATAGCAGCGTTGGCCCATTTGCCGGCAATCCCTGGACGGCATCCTGCAATCAAGGAAAATTGATTGCACTTGCCCTATAGGATTGATATAATTTACTAGGTTTTTGCTTAAAGATGGAAAGAGGTAAAGATATGAGTTCTGGCAACACCAAATCGAATGCAGATGAAAAAATAGAAATCATGCGTCATTCACTCAGCCACGTCATGGCGGAAGCGGTAAAGACTTTGTTTCCGCAAGTCAAATTTGGCATCGGACCGGCTATTGAAAATGGATTTTATTACGATTTCGATATTAAACAATTGACGACGGACGACCTGGCCAGAATTGAAGAGAAGATGAGAGAACTTATTGCCAGGGGTGAGATATTCACTAAAGAAAATATTTCAAAAGAATCTGCCAAAAATCTTTTCCGTGATCAACCTTACAAACTGGAATTGATAGAAGAGCTGGAAGATGGCGATATCACCATTTACAGATCAGGTGATTTCACGGATTTGTGCGCCGGACCACATATTTACACCACCAAAGAACTTCGGGTTGATGCTTTCAAGCTGGAAAAAATCGCCGGAGCTTACTGGAGAGGATCAGAAAAAAACCCGATGCTCCAGAGAATATATGGTCTGGCGTTCAAAACGAAAAAAGACCTGGAAGAATACCTGAGAATTCAGGAAGAAATTAAAAAGAGAGACCATAGAGTAATTGGTAAAGAGCTGGACCTCTTTGTTTTCTCGGACTTAATCGGTAAAGGGCTTCCCATTTTTACGGAAAAGGGTTCGATCATCCGGCGGACTCTTGAACGCTTTATAGTCGACGAGGAACTGAAGAGGGGCTACAAACATATCTACACCCCTGAACTAGCAAATGTGGAATTGTATAAAATCTCAGGCCATTATCCGTATTATAAAGAAACCATGTATCCTGTCATGAAAGTTGATGAAGAAGAACTGATATTGCGACCCATGACCTGTCCGCATCATTTTCAGTATTATGCCAGCCGGCCAAGGTCTTACAAGGAACTGCCGTTCCGAATAGCAGAATTAGCCAAACAATTCAGGTACGAAAAATCCGGGGAGCTGACCGGACTCATGAGAGTCCGCACTTTTTGCCTGGCTGATTCCCACATCGTCTGTCAAAAAGAGCAGGCACTGGGTGAATTGAATTCGGTCCTGGATTTAATAGAATATGTGGCATCCCAGATTGGATACAAAGCCGGTGAGAACTATCGTTACAGGCTTTCGCTTGGGGATAGAGCCGATACTCACAAATACTTTAAAGACGATGCATCATGGGAGGCCGCGGAAGGTATCCTCCGGCAAGTTCTCACAGAGCGCGATGCCAACTTTTTTGAAGTCGGAAATGAGGCTGCCTTCTACGGCCCAAAGATTGATATCCAAATGAAGAATGTCTCAGGCAAAGAAGATACAGCTTTCACGGTCCAATATGATTTTGTAATGCCTAAACGTTTTAAACTGACTTATATTGACCGAGATGGAAAAGAGAAAGAACCGATTGTAATCCATCGTTCTTCGATTGGTGCAATTGAAAGGACGATGGCGTTTTTGATCGAGCACTACGCCGGTGCTTTTCCAGTTTGGCTGTCTCCGGTCCAGGCGGTAATCATACCCGTTGCTGACCAACACCTGGACTATGCTCGTAAACTGGAGGTCGATTTAAAAACCGCTGAGCTTCGAGTGAAAGTAGATGACGGTCCCGACCGTATGAATCAGAAAATCAGACTGGCTCAGCTTGATAAAGTACCCTGTATGATTATTGTAGGTGATAAAGAAATAAATGATAACACTGTGTCAGTCCGCCTGCGCACAGGGAAACAGCTTCCGGCGACTCCATACACGGAATTTAAAGAAAGATTGATAAAAACAATAGCTAACAAAGTTAAAGATTTTGAATTATAATTGATTAGTGTGCTAGAATATGTTATATTCTATGCTCGTAATTGAAATAATGGGAGGTATTTAGCACATAATTAAGAAAGTTAGAATCAACGAAGGGATCAAAGCAAGAGAATGCCGTTTAGTGGGGGATAAAGGCGAACAGTTAGGTGTGATGCCTTTACATATGGCGCTGGACCTATCAAAGAAAAAAGGATTTGATCTCGTAGAAGTAGCGCCTACAGCGGTTCCTCCGGTCTGCCGGCTAATGGACTACGGCAAATTCAAGTACGAGCAAGCCAAGAAAGAACGCGAAATGCGGAAGAGTCAGAAGACCTCGATTCTTAGGGAAATCCGTTTGAGGCCTAAGATTGGGGAACATGATTTTGAGGCCAAAACACGTTCGGTGAAGAAACTTCTCCAGGATGGAGATAAAGTAAAAATAACCATTATGTTCCGCGGTCGGGAAATAACTCACGCCGATCTTGGATGGAAATTACTGGAAAAGATGATGGAGGGCCTGAAGGGAACAGTTTCTATTGAGAAACAGCCCATGATGGAAGGATCTCGAATGTTCATGATCCTCACTCCATTATCCGGCCAGCAAAATAAATCTGCGGGGACCCAACAAGCAAAAGCTGCATCCACACCGGTTAAGGTTCCGGTGAGTCAGGCGGCCAAAGTAAAAGAAGAAAAGGTAGAGAAAGTAAAGGAATCTGCAAATGCCTAAATTGTACAAGATGAAGACTCACAAGGGGGCAAAGGATCGTTTCCATGCCACCGCCACCGGAAAGGTCCTCAGAACCAAGGGTGGAAAAAGCCATTTGAGACGTAACAGGTCTAAAGAGACCCGGAGCCTATTGGATGAGATGATCCCTGCAAATCATGCAGAAAAAGATAGATTAAAAGCGTTATTACCCTACGGGGCCAAATATATCCGCTAGCTGATAACGAAATAAGAATTAATCCATCGGTACAGAAAAATCTAATCCTTAGCATCTAAAATTCTATACGATTTCAAAAAACCGAAATACCTAAATTTTGGTTCCGGTGATGATTTGAATGTTTGAAATTTAGAATCAGGGTTAAGGATTTAATAAACAGGGGGAATAAGACTGTGGCACGCATAAAAAGAGGTGTCGTCTCAAGGCGTCGACACAATAAATTACTATCTTTAACCAAAGGACAAAGAGCTTCAAAGCATAAACTCGTACGCCGTGCTCATGAAGCTATGGTACATTCCTTAAACTACGCTTTTTTCCATCGTCGTGAACGCAAGGGCGACATGCGGCGTCTCTGGATTACGCGCATTAACGCAGCCGCTAGAGCTAACGGTGTAAGTTATAGCCAGTTGGTCAATTCCATGGAATTAGCCGGCATTGAACTTAATCGTAAATTGTTGGCTGATATGGCGATCAAAGATCCAGGCGCATTCGCCGATGTGGTTAAAACAGCGGTAAAAGCTAAATAGCCTGAAAACAAGCTAAAAACCGGAGTAAAATATTCCCTCTCCCATTGATGGTGGAGGGATATATTTTGAGAAATCAAAATATTAAAGCGGATTTTGGAATTATGTTAGACCAGATTGAAGCGATAAAATCTAAAGCTCGGGAAGAGTTGGAGAACATTAACGAAATCTCCGTTTTGGAAGCCTGGCGAGTCCGCCATTTGGGTAAAAAGAGCGATTTAACACAGGTCCTCAGAGGACTGGCCAGCCTTTCATTGGAGGAAAAGAAAGCTGTCGGCTCAGCTGCAAACGAGTTAAAGAATTATCTTGAAAATAGATTTAAGGTTAAAGAGCAGAGTTTGCGTGAAGCCTCGCTTCTTGCAGCTTCATTGAAAGAGACAGTGGATGTAACTTTACCCGGACGGCGTCAGCCAATCGGGCACCTGCATCCGATAACCCAGACTATAGAGGAGATTTGTGACATCTTCAATTCCATGGGTTTTCAGGTAGTTGACGGACCCGAGGTAGAATTAGAATATTTCAATTTCGATGCTTTAAATATTCCTGAAGATCATCCGTCCCGTGATAACATGTCTTCGTCCTGGATCGATTATACAGATGAGAGAGGAAAACGGCCGATGCTGCTGCGTACGCATAACACTGCGGTTACCGCTCGGGTTCTCTCCACTATGAAACCCCCGATCCGGACAGTTAGCCCAGGAAAGGTCTACCGTTATGAGGCTAGTGATGCTACCCATACTTCTATGTTCCATCAGATAGATGGGGTGGCGGTAGATAAAAATATTACGATGGCTGACTTGAAAGGGACTCTTTATGAATTTGCTCGAAGATTCTTCGGTGAAGATCGAAAAGCTCGTTTCCGCTGTGATTTCTTTCCCTTTGTAGAGCCAGGTGTCGAGATGGCTATTGAATGTGGCGTCTGCCATGGAAAAGGGTGCCGTCTTTGCAGTAATTCAGGCTATATTGAAATTCTTGGAGCGGGTATGACGCATCCGGAAGTCCTTTCGCGGGCAGGTTTAGATCCGCAGGTCTACCAGAGCTTTGCTTTTGGAATGGGAATTGAGCGGCTACCGATGCTCCGCTACGGAATCGATGATATACGTCTTTTCTATGGAAGCGATCTTCGGTTTTTACAACAATTCTGAGGTTAAAGATGAGAGTTTCACTGAAATGGCTTAAAGAATATGTTGACATACCTGTTTCAGCGACCGAACTGGCGAACTGTTTAACCATGGCGGGCAACGAGGTGAAGGCTGTTGAGGTTATCGGTGCACATTGGGAAAATGTTGCTATCGGTCAAATCACTGCCGTTAATCCTCATCCCAACGCCGACCGGTTAAGGTTGGCAACTGTGGATACCGGGAATGGGGAACAAACGGTAGTTTGCGGGGCGCCAAATATTGCCGTCGGGCAGAAAATAGTTTTTGCCTCCGTTGGGGCCGAATTGAAAGACGGCCATACCGGTCAGACGATACGCTTGAAGCCAGCCAAAATCCGAGGGGTAGAATCTAAGGGGATGATTTGTTCCGAAATGGAGCTGGGGATTTCTCAAAATCACGAAGGAATCCTGGTCCTACCGGCAGACGCTCCGCTAGGTATGCTATTGAGTGAGTACCTGGGGGATGCAATCATTGACCTTGACGTTACCCCTAACCGTCCGGACTGTCTATCGGTTATCGGAATAGCTCATGAGACTGCCGCTCTTACCAAACAAAAAGAACATATTCCGGATGTCCAATACTTAGAATCGGATATTTCCATTGAAAATAAAATTTCAGTAGAAATCAAAGCGCCGGATTTGTGTTCGAGATATTGCGCCAGCCTTGTTTCAAACATAAAAATACTCCCCTCTCCAAAATGGATGCAGGATCGGCTTGTTGCCAGCGGTATGCGTCCCATTAACAATATAGTTGACATAAGCAATTATGTAATGCTTGAATACGGTCAACCTTTACACACTTTTGATTATGACAAAATAAAAGAACACAAAATCATCGTTCGGCGGGCAAATCCAGAAGAGACCTTTGTATCTCTGGATAGCGTTGAGCGCAAATTATCTTCTAATATGCTGGTAATTGCGGACGCCGAGCGCAGCGTTGCTATTGCAGGAGTGATGGGAGGCGCCAATAGTGAAGTTACTGACCAGACAGTCAATATACTTATTGAAGCGGCTAATTTTAAACCTGCTGCTATCCATCGGACAGGTGAACTTTTAAATCTGCCCAGCGAGTCCCGCTACCGGTTTGAAAGAGGCATCTCTCCAGATTTAGCTTTACCGGCTTTAAAACGAGCAGCCCAATTGATCTCAGAATTGGGCGGGGGTCAGGTCGCCAAAGGGTGGGTAGATGTTTATCCGGGTAAGATACCAGCTAAACCGATTTTACTCTCCCAGGTAAAGTTGCAGCGTCTGCTGGGCGTTGAATTCGCTCCGAAACAGATAATAGAAACCCTCGTCTCTTTAGGATTTGAATGTCAAAAGACTGCTTCTCCCGAAGAAATTCTGGTGTCACCTCCGTATTGGCGAAGCGATATCCATATTGAGGCGGATTTGATTGAAGAGGTAGCCCGAATCCAGGGTTATGATAAAATTCCGAATACTTTGCTGGCGGAGCCGTTACCTCATCTCAATCCGGACCCTATTTTCAATTTAAAACGAGATGTTCGTCAGGGGTTGGTGGCCGAAGGTTTTTGTGAGGTCTTAAATTTCTCACTGATTGGTTCGGATACAATTAATAAGCTCTCATCGGGCCATACCTCTACCGGACTTTTGCCGCTGCGGGTGATTAATCCAATGACGGTGGACATGGAATATCTGAGGACGAATTTACGTCCTACCCTCCTTTCCGCGTTCGCAGCCAATCGCCGATATGAAGACGGAAGTATCCGCATCTTTGAAGTTGGAAAGATATATCTTCGCCGTGAACGAGATTTACCGGATGAACGGGAAACCGTTTGTGCGGTTCTGGGTGGGCAACGTTTCGCCAAGTCCTGGCAGGATAATGATAAATTGTTGGACTTCTTTGACGCCAAGGGCATTGTAGAAGGTCTTCTGCAAAGATTGGGATCGATTCCCAGCTTTGCGCCAGGGCAAGATTCAGGATTTCATCCAGGAAAACAATCGGACATCTATTTGCAAGACACAAAAATAGGAGTGGCAGGAGAGGTCCATCCCTCTGTTCTGCTGGCCTTTGACATTGCCGAACCTGTTTTTATGATGGAATTGGACTTGAAAACGCTAGTCACTTTCACGATGGTACAGAAGGTCTATAATCCAATCTCTCGCTTCCCTTCTATCGTGAGAGATATGGCTTTGATCGTGGACTCATTTGCAAGTCATCAAAAGGTAATGAAGATCATTCAGGGATTTCCTCTGGTTGAGAAGGTACAGCTGTTTGACGTTTATTCCGGAGAACAGGTGCCTCCCGGGAAAAAATCTCTAGCGTACAGGATTAGCTATCTTTCTACGACACATACGTTAACTGATGACGAAGTTAATCAGATACAAAAACAGATACTTAGTAGGCTGAATGCAGATTTGGGTTCGGTGCTGCGCAGTTAAATACGTCAATTAAGTGATAACGTCTACACCAGAGTATTGATGAAATATTTATACCTTTCGGTGAAAATAGCTTTACAGGGTTGACAATTTATATTTTGTTGTGATAGACTTAACAGTCGGATTTAGTTATCCAAGCGGTTTGCTGATAGATTGAAATTTGGCGTTCAGTCTATCTTTAATGGATGAGCTGGGTCTCATCCATTAAAATTTGTGTAAAATAGGAAGGGAAAAATTGCCTACAATTAATCAACTGGTCCGTAAGGGACGCAATAAGACTTCGAAAAGAATCAAGGCTCCGGCGTTGAGGTATACCTTTAACGCTTTGAGGAACAGGACAACGGTGCATCAAAAGTCAGCTCCTCAGAAGCGCGGAGTCTGTTTGCAGGTCAGGACCATGACTCCTAAAAAACCTAACTCCGGCCTCCGGAAAATTGCCAGGGTCCGATTGAGTAACGGTATTCAGGTAACAGCTTATATTCCTGGAGAAGGGCATGACTTACAGGAGCACTCAGTAGTGCTGGTCCGCGGCGGGCGTGTAAAAGATCTACCCGGCGTTCGCTATCATATCATTCGCGGAACATTGGATGCGAGCGGAGTTGAAAAACGCCGACAGGGTCGAAGCAAATACGGTAACAAACGGCCTAAGGCTTCCGCAGAGACTGCCGCGTAGGAAAAGGAGACAGGAGATGCCAAGAAGAAAACACATCGATAGAAGAATTAGATTGCCGGATGCTAAATACGGTAATCTCACTTTATCTGAGTTAATCACTAAATTCATGTATAGCGGTAAAAAGAGTACCGCAGAACAGGTCATCTACGGGGCGCTTGAGATTGTTAAGGAAAAGGAAAAAAACGATCCTATCGCTACGTTGGAGCAGGCTTTAAAAAATTCCACGCCTTTACTGGAAGTAAAGGCCCGTCGTGTGGGCGGTGCCACCTACCAGGTTCCGGTAGAAGTAGATGCAAACCGGGGTAGAGCCCTGGCAATCCGCTGGCTTATTAAATCAACCCGGACCAGGTCTGGAAGGTCTCTGTCTGAAAAGTTCGCGGCTGAGTTGCTGGATGCTGCAAAGGGACAGGGCGCAACCGTAAAAAAGAGGGAAGATACTCATAAAATGGCTGAGGCTAATAGGGCCTTTGCCCATTATAGATGGTAGAAATGGTCGGGATATTTAATTCAAAGATATCAAATTCCGGTAAAACCGAAAAAGCATTAACAGCTGAATCTAAGGATAGAATTGTGCCCAGAAGTTTTCCACTAGAGTTAATACGAAATATCGCTATCATCGCTCATATTGATGCTGGCAAAACCACCACCACAGAGCGTATTCTTTATTTTACCGGCCGCACGTACAAAATCGGAAACGTCGATGAGGGTACTACGGTAACGGACTTCATGCTACAGGAAAGGGAGCGCGGCATTACGATAAAAGCTGCCGCCACCACCACGTCCTGGGGAGACCACCGAATAAATATCATCGATACTCCCGGACATGTAGATTTCACCGCGGAAGTCGAACGAAGCTTAAGAGTACTGGATGGCGGGGTGGTAGTATTGGATGCGGTTCAAGGCGTCGAAGCCCAATCTGAGACCGTCTGGCGTCAAGCTGATAAATACCACGTCCCGCGAATTTGTTTTATTAACAAGATGGACCGGATCGGAGCCAATTTCGAGCGGACGATAGGTATGATAAAAGACCGCTTACAGACAATCCCAATACCTGTTCAACTGCCTTTGGGTAGCGAGGAGAACTTCGAAGGGATTATCGATTTAATTGAGAAAAAAGCCTGGCATTACGATCAGGATCCAGATGTCAAACCACAAGAAATGGCAATACCCGAATCAATGATGAGCCTGGTAGAGGAATATCGTCACGCCCTTATTGAAAGAATAGGGGAATCAGACGACCGCATGATGGAAGCTTATCTGGCCGGTAATGAAATCAGTGTTGCAGAAATCAAAGCTGGCTTAAGGCGCGTCACGGTAACGAATAGATGCGTACCGGTACTCTGCGGGAGCTCTTTAAAGAATAAAGGAGTTCAACCTTTACTTGATGCTGTTGTAGATTACTTGCCTTCTCCTCTGGATATGCCCTCGTTATATGCCATTGACCCCAGGAGTAATGAAAAGATAGCCTGTCCTCCTCAGGACGAAGCTCCCTTTATAGCTCTCGCTTTTAAGGTTGTTACTGACCCATATATGGGCCGGTTAGTCTACCTCAGGGTGTATTCAGGAACATTGGAGGCAGGAGCCACTGTTTTAAATTCTACCCGTGACAAAAAAGAAAGAATCGGACGTATTTTGCTAATGCATGCCAATCACCGTGAAGAGATTAATGATGCCGATACCGGTGCCATTATCGCGACACTCGGCTTGAAAGATACGTTTACCGGTGATACGATTTGTGATACCAGAAAACCTCTGGTTCTTGAGAGCATTCGGTTCCCGGAACCTGTAATATCCGTTGCTGTTGAACCGAAGACCCGGGCTGACCAGGATAAGCTGGGCGAGGCTTTACGGAAAATGTCCGATGAAGACCCGACCTTTAAAGTTACCTATAATGAAGAAACCGGGCAGATTGTAATTGCAGGTATGGGAGAGCTCCATCTGGACGTGATCGTGAGTCGGATGCTAACGGAATTCGGAGTCGGTGCCAAGGTAGGTAATCCGCAGGTAGCTTATAAAGAGACGATTACTACCCCTGTGGATGCTGAAGGTAAGTTCGTGCGCCAGACTGGAGGTCATGGTCAATTCGGACATGTCTGGGTGCGTTTTGAACCGATAGAGAAGGGAAAGGGTTTTGAATTTGTTGAAAATATTAAAGGTGGGACCATTCCCCGCAAATTCATTCCTCCAACCGAAGCGGGTATTAAGGAAGCAATGCAGAGCGGCGTTCTTGGCGGTTATCCGCTGGTAGATGTGAAGGCAACCCTGTATGATGGCAGTTATCATGATGTTGATTCATCGGATTTAGCGTTCAAAATGGCTGGTTCTCTGGCTTTGAAAGAGGGCGCTCGCAAAGGTAATCCCGTTTTGCTTGAGCCGATCATGAAACTGGAAATAATGGCTCCTGAGCAATTTATGGGTGATCTGATCGGAGATCTGAACTCGCGGAGAGGCCACATTGAAAATATCGAAACGCGTAATAATATGTGTACGATTCATGGGTTTATCCCGCTTTCGGAAACCTTCGGTTACTCAACTGTTATTCGCTCTTTAACGCAGGGGAGAGCTACCTATTCAATGGAATTCTTAAGATATCAGGAAGTGCCGAAAGAGTTGGCAGAAGAAATAATTAGTAAGGGTAGAGGAAATGCCTAAGCAGAAAATTCGTATTCGCCTGAAGGGTTATGATCATAAAATAGTAGACCAATCTGCGGCTCAGATTGTAGAAGCAATAGAGCGCAGCGGCGCTGTAGTCTCCGGGCCAGTGCCACTACCTACCCGGATTGAGAAGTTCAGCGTTATTCGCTCCACCTTTATTGATAAAGACTCCCAGGAGCAATTCGAGATCAGGACTCATAAACGATTGATCGATATTATTGAGACGACCTCCAAGACCATCGATGCGTTGACCAAACTCAATCTGCCTTCAGGGGTTGAAGTAGATATAAAGTTATAAGTAGTACGTAATAAGTTTTACGTTTTGGTGAGGGAAAAAACTTCAAAAATTGCTTTCCCGGTAAAATGTAGAACTTGAAAGAGGATAATATGCCTGGTATTGAAGGTATCATCGGAAAAAAGTTAGGAATGACTCAGGTCTTTAGTAGTGCTGGCAAATGCACCGCCGTCACGGCGATTGAAGCCGGACCGTGTAAAATCACCCAGGTTAAAACTATAGAGAAAGATGGGTATTTTGCTGCGCAGCTCGGATTCGGGCAGGCCAAACGATTAAATGCACCCGAGAAAGGTCATTTGAAGGACCAGGGTCAATTCAAGTATTTGCGCGAATTTCGGTTGGATGCTGTGGAAGGCCTGAAAGCTGGCGATGTTATCGATGTGAGCCAATTTAAAGTTGGTGATAAAGTAGACGTTAGCGGTATTTCGAAGGGAAAGGGATTTGCAGGGGTGGTAAAGCGACACCATTTTCGTGGCGGTCCCAAAACTCACGGTCAATCTGATAGAAACCGTGCGCCGGGTGCTATTGGTTCCACCACTACCCCAGGACACGTTTGGAAGGGTTTAAAGATGGGTGGGCATCTTGGCGATGAGAAAGTTACGGCCCAGAATGTAGCAGTCTACGGCGCGGATACGGCGAAAAATATCCTTTTAATCGAAGGGTCATTACCGGGGGCGAAAAACGGCCTGGTTATTATAAGGAAAAGAAAATAGTTTTCAGTTATCAGTTTACGCTCACCAGCTTCTTCTGTTTCCCGAAATTAAAGCTGAATACGATAAACTGAATACTCTAAAAAGGGAGCTAAAAAGTGCAAGTCCCAGTTTATAATATCGGCGGAGAAGTGGTAAAAAATATCGAAATCAGCGATTCAGTATTTGCCGTACCTTTTAATGAGGCAGTGGTTCATCAGGCGCTGGTCAAACAAAGAGCAGATGCACGGCAAGGGACCTCGGATACTAAAACCAGGGGAGAAGTTGCGGGAAGTCGCAAGAAACTATTTGCCCAGAAGCACACCGGCGAAGCCAGGGCCGGAGATAGAAGATCGCCTACACGGCGTAAAGGCGGCATAGCATTTGGTCCCCATCCGCGTGATTATACGAAAGCGATGCCCAAGAAGATGCGCCGTTTAGCTTTACGGTGTTTACTATCTTCCAAGGCGGGTGACGGCGGATTAAAAATTCTGGACCAATTCACTTTAGATACTCCTAAAACGAAAGAAATGATCAAAGTTTTGGATGCTTTTAAGCTAGAATCAACCGCTTTGATTGTGACCGGAGTTCCTGAAACTAATGTTATCAAGTCTTCCAGAAATATTCCTGGAGTTAAGACTTTATCCGCAAATATACTGAACGTGGTTGACCTACTTTCCCATGATGCAGTACTAATGACTGAAGATGCTGTGCGCAAGGCTGAACAGCTCTGGGGAGAGGGGTTATCTCAGGAGGGAAGCAGTGCAGCTGTTTGAGGTTTTAAGACGCCCATTAGTGACTGAAAAAAATACACTCTTACAATCTCAGGGCAAATATGCCTTCGAAGTAGATAGAGACGCCAATAAAGTTCAGGTTAAACAAGCCGTAGAAAAGGCGTTTAAAGTGACTGTACTCGCTGTTAATATAATGACGGTCAGGGGAAGCGAGCAGAGAGTGGGAAGACGAGTAGTTCTTAATAGTCCATGGAAAAAAGCCGTGGTTACCCTAAAACCCGGTGATAAAATCCAAATCTTCGAGGGTGTGTAAATAAAGGAGAGGGCCAGATGGCATTAGTAAAATTTAAGCCGACTTCACCCGGCAGACGGAATCAGAGCGGCTACACATTTGAAGAAATTACAAAGACTGAACCGGAGAAAGCCCTTGTATCTCCGCACAAGATTGCCGCCGGACGTAATTTCCGGGGTGTAGTCACTATCCGTCGTCAAGGTGGCGGAGTAAAGCAAGCTTTACGCAAAGTGGATTTTAAACGGGACAAAACCGGAGTACCCGGCAGAGTTACTGCTATCGAGTATGATCCGAATCGTTCTGCCCGTATTGCCCTGGTTTTCTATGCGGATGGAGATAAGCGTTACATACTGGCTCCCGTAGACCTTAAAATCGGAGATACGGTACAGTCAGGAGAAAACGCCGAGGTTAGGCCGGGCAATCATATGCCTTTGAAGACTATTCCCAGTGGTACGCCGATCCATAATATAGAGATGCAAAAAGGTAAAGGCGGTCAACTGGTGAGAAGTGCCGGCGGTACAGCGCGGTTGATGGTGAAAGAAGGCAACTACGCTCTGATCCGACTTCCTTCTAGTGAATTGAGGAAGATCAGCGTGGAGTGCTCGGCAACAATCGGGCAAATAGGGAATATAGAGCATTCGAATATCAGTCTTGGTAAGGCGGGTCGCCGCAGGCTGATGGGGTGGAGACCTAAATCCAGAGGTTCCGCTCTAACCCCGCGAGACCATCCTCATGGAGGCGGTTCAGGGAAATGCCCTATCGGTATGCCCGGGCCTAAATCGCCATGGGGAAAGCCGACGCTAGGTTTTAAGACACGTAAAAAGAAAGCTTCTGATAAAATGATTGTCAGACGTAGGGAGAAATAATAATGTCAAGGTCAACTAAAAAAGGACCTGCAATAGATCCGAAGTTATTGAAAAAGGTTGAAGCTGTTGGCCGGTCAGGTCAAAAAACAGTTATCAAGACCTGGTCACGCTATTCAACGATTTTACCCCAGATGGTAGGACTTACCATAGGGGTACATGACGGGAGAAGACATGTACCGGTCCTGATCACGGAAAATATGGTAGGTCACAGGCTTGGAGAATTTGCTGCGACCAGGACCTTCAGAGGACATGGGACCAAGGTTGAGAAAGCTGCTGCAGCGACTCCGGCACCGGCTGCACCTCCAGCCTAGAACGAGATAAAGAGAAGTGAGCAGTACGTTTCAGGTTATTCGTATCCAACACTTTCCCGATAGATAAAACTTTTAATTAAAAACGTAAAACTTTAATAGGTAAGGCGAAAAATGGAAGTAAGAGCAATATCGAAAGATACGGGGATATCGCCAAGAAAAATGCGATTGCTTGTAGACATGGTTAAAGGAAAAAAGGTAGATGAGGCTCTAAATATCCTCAAATTTGCCCCAACTCCCAATGCGCGGATTGTAGCCAAGACTATCAAGTCAGCAGCAGCTAATGCGGAGAATAATTTTCAAATGACTCCGGGAGAATTAAAAATAGTGAAAATAACGGCTGATGAAGCGAGAATGCTAAAAAGGTTTAAGGCCAGAGCGCGCGGTCGCGCTAATCAGATTCTCAAGCGTTCCAGTCATATTACAGTCGTGGTATCAGAATAGGAGGGGTATCTTGGGCCGTAAAGTTCATCCAGTAGGATTTAGAATTGGTATTATACGCGATTGGCAAGCGAAATGGTATTCAGATAAAAATTTCACTGAATTCTTGCAAGAAGACCTTAAGCTCAGGAATACCATCATCACTAAATACGCGGAAGCTGCCATTGCCAAGGTAGATATTGACCGGCAGGCTAATGAGGTGGCGATCACGATTCATACTGCCAGGCCCGGTATTGTTATTGGCCGCGGCGGTCAGCGTGTAGATGAGATGCGCCAATCTCTGGAGAAACTGATCGGTAAAAAGGTACGTTTGAATATACAAGAAATTCGCCAGCCCGAACTCGATGCTTTCTTGGTTTCCCGTTCGATTGCTGAGCAGCTTGAACGGCGTATTGCATATCGGCGAGCTATGAAACAGTCAATGTTTCGCACCATGCAAGCCGGGGCTAAAGGAATCAGAATCCTTTGTTCCGGTCGGTTGGCAGGCGCAGAAATCGCCCGGCGTCAGTTGATGCATCAGGGAAGGGTCCCCTTACATACGATTCGGGCAGACGTTGATTATGGTTTTTGCGAAGCCCATACAACTATGGGAAGATTAGGTGTAAAAGTCTGGATTTATAAAGGTGATGTATTGCCTGAGGCAAAGGAAGAAAGTACAGAAGCTCCTGCGCCGGTTCAGGCAGCGGCTGGCGGCACCCCCGCCGCAGCGCCCGCTCCATCAACTCCAGTAGTAACGGAGGATACGAATGCTTCAACCAAAGCGAGTTAAATATCGCAAAGTACAAAAAGGATCCCGGCGGGGTAAAGCCCATTCCGGTAATACCGTAGTCTTCGGCGCATACGGACTGCAAGCATTGGAGAATTCATGGGTCACGGATAGACAAATAGAGGCTGCTAGACGTGCTATTACCCGTCATATTCGTCGCGGCGGCAATGTTTGGATCCGTATTTTTCCGGATAAATCCATTACTAAAAAGCCTGCTGAAACTCGTCAGGGTGGTGGCAAAGGCGCTCCCGATCACTGGGTTGCGGTGGTCAAGTCTGGCAGGATTATGTTCGAAATGGCAGGTGTTGAAGAAGCAGTAGCCAAAGAGGCAATGAGATTAGCTTCCAATAAACTACCGATCAGTACCAAATTCGTGGTTAAGGAAAGCGGTGCTGCAGTTGGAGCCGTCTAATTAAGGAAGATTGAGAGGGATTTGACCGTGAAAATCGAAGAAATGAAGTCATTGAGCGTAGAAGAGTTGACCAAGAAACTGAATGATGCTCACCAGGAGTTATTCAATCTGCGCTTTCGCTTATCTACCCGGCAATTAGTGAATCATCGGGAGGTACCGAGAGTAAAGAAAGAAATAGCCCGTATGGAAACCATCATTAGAGAAAAACAGCTCAGCGAACAGAAATAAAATATTTTTTAGATAAGAGAGTCGGGCGAATTTCAGGAGAGACAACAAATGGCAGGAAAACATAAAGTCAGATTGGGACGCGTGATAAGCGATAAGATGGAGAAAACAGTGGTGGTGGAAGTCCAGGTAGCGCAACATCATCCTCTCTACCATAAGACTATTAATAAAGCTGTTAAATATAAAGTCCATGACGAAAATAAAATCAGCAAAACCGGCGATATGGTCCGGATCGTGGAGACTCGACCAATTTCGCATGATAAGAGATGGCGAGTTGCTGAAGTTGTCGTTAAAGGCGAAGTTGTAGAAATAAAACCTACCGAGATTGCCTAAATTAATTTTAGGGATGGTCTGTTATGATTCAACAATATACTAGGCTAAAAGTCGGAGACAATACCGGGGCTCGATCATTAATGTGTATGAACATACACGGAGGCAGCGGGAGGCAGTATGCTGCGGTTGGGGATATTATTGTGTGCGCTGTCAAGAAAGCGATTCCGAATGGGATGGTAAAAAAAGGAGAGGTAGTCAAGGCAGTAGTAGTGCGCTGCTCTAAACCTTACCTTCGCCAGGACGGGTCATACATTCGTTTTGATGAGAATGCTGCTGTAATACTGGCAGATGGAAATAATCCGAAAGGGACTCGTATTTTTGGCCCGGTTGCCCGAGAGCTTAGAGAGAAAAATTTCACGAAGATTATCTCACTCGCGCCAGAGGTATTATAAGGGAAAAAGGAGTAGTTATCAGCAGGCAGTTATGAGTGTAACTTCTAGTCTGAAGCTTAAAACTGGGAACTGTTAACTGAAAACTAAGAGTATGAAGATTAAAAAAGACGATACGGTCCTGGTAGTTACCGGGAAAGACAAGGGGAAAAAAGGCAAAGTGCGATTCGCATATCCTGATGAAAATAAGATCATGGTCGAAGGCGTAAATATGGTTAAAAAGCACGCCAAAGCGAAAGCGCAAGTGAGACAAGCCGGTGTTATTGAACGAGAAGCTCCAATTAGCGTGTCAGACGTCATGCTTTTATGTAGCAAATGTAACAAACCGGCCAGAGTTGGTTACCGCATCTTGCAGGATGGCCGGAAAGCCAGATTTTGCCGTGCTTGCGGTGAGGTGGTTGAATAATGTCGCAACTGAAAGAAAGATTTAAGAAAGAAATAGTCCCGGTCTTGAAAGAACGCCTGGGTTATAGCAACATAATGCAGGCACCACGGCTGGAGAAGATAGTCCTGAACATAGGTTTGGGCGAGGCTATTACGAATGCTAAAGCGCTCGAAGCTGGAGAAGCCGATCTGGCCGCCATTGCCGGGCAGCATCCTGTAATTACTCGTTCCAAGAGGTCTATCTCCGCATTCAGATTGAGGGCAGGTATGGCGATCGGTGTCATGGTGACGTTAAGAGGCCAGAGAATGTGGGACTTCTTTGAAAAGCTGGTTACCATTACCTTACCCCGCGTAAGAGAGTTTCAGGGTGTACCTCGCAGTTCATTTGATGGACGTGGTAATTATACCCTGGGATTCAAAGAGCAAATCGTTTTTCCGGAAATCGAATTTGATAAGGTGGATAAAATCCGAGGACTGGAAATCGTTATAGTTACCACCGCAAACACTGATGAAGAGGGCAGAACTCTACTTGAGTTATTAGGAATGCCCTTCGTTAAGGAATAAGGATTTAAGAATGGCAAAGAAATCAAAAATTATTAAATCGGAACGCCCAGCTAAATTTAAGGTACAGCAGCACAATCGGTGTCTGATCTGTGGTCGGCCGCGTGCGTATATGCGCCGGTTCGGCACCTGTAGAATTTGTTTCCGCAGGCTAGCTCTCACTGGCCAAATTCCTGGTGTGAGAAAATCAAGCTGGTAGTTAGAACTGGCTAAGGGGGAGTTATGATTATTACTGATCAAATTGGTGATATGTTAACCCGGATACGGAACGCTTCTATAGTGAGACACGACACTGTAGAGATGCCGGCGTCCAAGTTGAAAATTGCAGTCTTGAAGATTCTCAAAGAAGAAGGATTTATAAACGATTTTGAGATCGTGAAAGGGAAGCCGGAACGGCTAATCAGAGTCCGACTCAAATATATCGAAAATAGTAAATCCATCATCGGTGGAATTGAGAGAGTCAGTAAACCGGGATTAAGAGTGTATGCCCAGCATAACGAAATACCCCGTGTTTACGGTGGCGTTGGCGTGGCGATATTATCTACGCCAAGGGGAGTCATTACCGGCCAACAAGCTCGCAAGCAAGGAGTTGGCGGTGAAGTGCTCTGTTACGTGTGGTAAAGGAGAAATAGATGTCTAGAATTGGGCGTTTGCCTATTGCTGTTCCGGCAGGAGTGACGGTAAATATTAAGGATAGTCAAGTCCTGGTTAAAGGACCTAAGGGTGAGATCAGTCAGAATTTCAACCCTGGCATGGTTATCAAGCTGGATGATGGCAAATTATTCGTTAGCCGGCCGGATGATAGCAAACAGAACCGTGCTCTGCATGGATTAACCCGGTCTTTGCTTAATAATATGGTTACCGGAGTGACCAAGGGCTGGGATAAAAGCCTTGAGATTGTTGGAGTAGGCTTTCGCGCTGAAAAAACAGGCGAAAAAATTATCCTGCGTCTCGGTTTTTCCCACACCGTTGAAGTAAGTCCGCTACCGGGAACAGCGCTGTCTCTTGATGGACCGAGCAAGGTTAAGGTTTCCGGCGTAAATAAAGAAACCGTGGGCGAAATGGCAGCCGAGATTCGAGCCATCCGTCCACCGGATGCCTATAAAGGGAAGGGCATCAGATATGTTGGTGAATTAGTACGCATTAAACCAGGAAAAGCTGGTAAAGCTGTTGGTAAGGGGAAATAATGAAAAGTAATGCATCTAGATTAGCCCGCATTAGAAGACACGAGAGAGTGCGTTCTAAAGTTGAAGGTACCACGGAAAGACCAAGATTAACAGTATTCCGCAGTTTAAATCATATTTATGCCCAGGTTATCGACGACACCAAGGGTTTGACGCTGGTATCTGCTTCAACTGTAGATCCCGAAGTTAAAAACGGATTAGATGGTAAAGCTAAGAAATCCCAGGCAGAGCTGGTGGGTCAGGCGGTGGCAAAAAGAGCCATGGAAAAAGGGGTACAACAAGTAGTTTTTGACCGCGGCGGATATAAATACAATGGAAGGGTCCAGGCTCTGGCGGATGCAGCTCGCAAACAGGGATTAAAGTTTTAGCAGGAGAAAACACGTGAAAGAAGCGGTAAGTAAAATAGATCCATCCGGATTGACGTTAAATGATAAGCTGGTCTACATTAATCGTGTGGCCAAGGTAGTCAAAGGCGGTAAGCGTCTTCGTTTCAGTGCTCTTACGGTTACCGGTGATGCTGCGGGGCATGTAGGAATCGGGGTAGGGAAAGCAAATGAAGTTCCTGAAGCTATCGCCAAGGCTGGCTCGGTTGCCAGGAAAAACCTTATCCAGGTGGCTTTAAGAGGGTCAACTATTCCTCATGAAATTGAGGTTAAATACGGGGCGGCCAAGATTCTGCTAAAACCGGCAGCTCCAGGTACTGGTGTCATTGCCGGCGGCAGCATTCGAGCAGTACTGGAATCAGCTGGAGTTAAAGATGTATTAACCAAGTCTATGGGAAGCTCCAACCGGATTAATGTTGCTCGAGCGACATTGCTGGCGTTAAGGAATCTGAGATTACCTGAGGAAGAACTGGCGAAGCGCAAACCGGCACCCAAGGTTGCGCCCACGGCTGATTCCAGCCAGAAAGTAGAGGAGGCGGCAACTCGTGGCTAATTTGCGTATTACTCTGGTAAAAAGCGGCAATGGTTATAGTCCTGATCAGATTAGGACTTTAAAAACGTTAGGATTAAAACGGATACGTCAAAGTGTAGTTAAAGAGGACTCTCTATCTCTGCGAGGTCAGGTAATGAAAGTTAAACATCTAGTTATGGTAGAGGAAGAAACAAATGCAGCAAAATGAATTATCCCCGGCTCCGGGTTCAAGAAAGAACAGAAAGCGTGTTGGGCGTGGTAACGGCAGCGGCCATGGAACATTCAGCGGAAAAGGTATCAAAGGCCAGAAGTCCCGCTCCGGCTACCAGCTTCAGCGTGGCTTCGAAGGTGGCCAGTTGCCTATCATCAAGAGACTGCCGAGGAAGCGTGGATTCTATAATATTTTCAGAGTTGAGTACAGCCCCGTGAACGTAGGCGCATTAGGCTGCTTTTCTGCCGGGACCGAGATTAATGTGGATGTGCTATATAAAGCGGGTCTGGTTGATTCCTTAACCCGGCCGGTAAAAATCTTAGCTGACGGCGAATTAAAAAATGCTGTCACAGTAAAAGCCAATAAATTTTCTGAAGCCGCGAAAGCCAAAATAGCAGCCGCCGGCGGCAAGGTGGAAGAGATTTGAGCAGTAAGCCGTCTCAAAGCATGCCCAGATTATTCCAGGCTATGAGGGATGCCTTCAGCTTACCCGATCTACGGACTCGTATCCTGTTTACGCTCGCCATGCTGATTGCTTTCCGATTCATTGCTCACATACCACTTCCGGGTGTTGATCTGACTGCATTGAATAATTTGTTCCAGAATACTCCTTTACTGGGTATGCTGGATATGTTCAGCGGAGGAGCTTTAAGACGGTTCAGTGTTGCTGCCATGGGTGTTTACCCGTATATTACAGCGACCATTATTATGACGATTCTTGTTCCGGTCATCCCTCAGCTACAGGCTCTCTCTATGGAAGGAGAATCCGGGCGAAATAAAATCAATACCATTTCTCACTGGTTAACGATCCCGCTCGGCGCCCTGGAAGCCTACGGGCAGTTGACTTACTTGAGAAGTCAGGGTGTTCTGGCTGCGGATACAACAGTACTGGTTATGACCACGATGATCATCTCCATGATAGCAGGTACGATCTTCCTGATCTGGTTAGGCGAATTGATAACCGAGCATGGCATCGGAAACGGTATCTCAATCATCATCTTCGGTGGAATTGTAGCCGGTTATCCTCAGACCGTAGGTCAAGCGGGTCTATTAGGAGCCAGTAATGTCGCGGGCGTGGTATTCTTCGTTTTGATCCTGCTGGCGACTGTAGTGTTAATTGTTTACTTCACTGAAGCTCACCGCCGAATCCCGGTCCAATATGCCAAGAGCGTATTCCGCGGGGGCCGGATGTACAAACAGTCTGGTGCCACGCATATTCCGCTTAGAGTAAATACCGCTGGAATGATCCCCTTGATCTTTGCCATGTCACTGGTATTGTTCCCGGGTATCGTTGCTACCTATTTTGCAGCTCCCAGCGGGGCCACCCCGAATTTTGCCAATGCGGTGGTCAACTGGTTTAATCCAAATGCATCTTTGCCGGTGGGTATCTTTTATTGGGCCCTTTATTTTTTGCTGACGATTGGGTTTGCGTTCTTCTATACTATGATTATTTTCCAGCAGCAAGACTTGCCTGGAGTACTCCAGAAGCAAGGTGGGTTTATTCCCGGCATTCGTCCCGGATCACAAACCAAAAAATATCTGGATGGTGTGATCGGACACATTACATGGGCGGGTGCTCTTTTCCTGGGCGTTGTAGCCATCGTACCCTTCATCGCTCAGCATATTACCGGAATCCAAATGCAATTTTCCAGCATGGGCTTGATTATTGTTGTCGGCGTCGTGCTGGATACGATGAAACAGCTCGAAGCTCAACTGGTAATGCGACGTTATGAAGGTTTCATTAAATAGGGGGAATTATGTACATAATACTATTAGGTGCCCCCGGCGCGGGAAAAGGGACCCAGGCGTCTATTTTATCCCAGAGACTGAATATGGCTCACATCGCCTCTGGAGACCTGTTTCGTCAGGCTTTGTCGAAAGGTACAGAACTCGGTCTCCTGGCAAAAACTTATATGGAACAGGGTAAACTGGTACCAAATGAGATTACCATTAAAATGGTCCTGGAAAGAATTAAAGCTCCCGATTGTCAGGGGGGTATACTGCTGGATGGATTTCCTCGCAATGTCGAACAGGCCAGGGCTCTTGATGAAGCTTTGAAAAACCAGGGTAAAGCTATTGATAAAGCAGTTTATATTAAAGTGTCTGAAGAGGAACTATTAAAAAGACTTACCGGACGCTGGATCTGCCGTAACTGCCAGGCGCCTTATCATGAGGTGAATTCACCACCCAACGTGGCAGGAAAATGCGATAAATGCGGCGGAGAACTTTATCAAAGAGCGGATGATAACACCGAGACTATTAAAAATAGATTAAAGGTATTTTTTGCCGAGACCGCGCCTCTGATAGACTATTATTCTAAATCCGGAAAACTATTGGAGGTCCAGGGCGAAGGCAGTATGGAAGAGATCAGCCAGAGAATCATCTCTGCGTTAAATCCAAAGAATAAGAAAAAGTAGATGGCAGTAAGTATCAAATCCGAGCGAGAAATTGCCTTGATGAGGCAAGCCGGGAAGATTGTTGCTACGGTACTCGCGATTCTGGTTGAAGCCGTCAAACCAGGTTTAAAAACTGAAGAAATAGACATAATCGCTGAGAGAGAAATCAGGCGATTAGGCGGAATCCCTTCATTTAAAGGATACCGCGGGTTTCCGGCCAGTGTTTGTGTATCTGTTAATGATGAGATCGTTCACGGAATTCCTGGCAACCGGGTTCTTAAAGATGGCGATATTGTTTCGCTGGACCTGGGAGCGATTTATAAGGGATATCAGGGAGATGCCGCCAGAACGGTCAGCGTTGGCTCCATTAGCATGAAGGCGGAAGCTCTGATACAGGCAACCGAAGGGGCTTTGCAAGCAGGTATTAAAATGGCCAGGGATGGAAACAAGCTAGGGGATATTTCCGCCGCAGTTCAGAATTATGCTGAGTCCAGGGGATTCGCTGTAGTCAGGGAATACACGGGTCATGGGATTGGCCGTGAGATGCATGAAGATCCGCTGATCCCTAATTTCGGGACTCCGGGGACGGGAATGCTGTTGAAGCAGGGGATGACCCTTGCAATAGAGCCGATGTTGAACATGGGAGATTGGCGTACACGCATTGAAAGTAATATGTGGACGGTTTCCACAATAGATGGCAGCCTTTCTGCCCATTTCGAAAATACTATTGTAATTACGAATAAAGAACCGGAAATACTCACGTCTGTATAGGAGAGTATGCCTAAGAAAGAGGCGATCGAAGTTGAAGGTACGGTAGTTGAGGCTTTACCCAACGCAATGTTTTGGGTAGAGTTAGCCAACGGGCATCGAGTTTTAGCCCATATCTCAGGCCGGATGAGGATGCATTATATCCGGATACTCCCCGGCGATAGAGTATTGATTGAGTTGTCTCCCTATGATTTGTCCAGGGGGAGAATTACTTACCGGTTAGAGTAAATTTTATAGAATTAACTAGATTATTTGTACTGATATGTAGTACAATATTATGTTGTGTCTAAAAAGCCAACGTAATTCTGATAAACAATAACAGGTTATAGAATACTTGTAAGGTTGTAGAAGATAAATTATGAAAGTAAGAGCTTCAGTTAAGACCAGATGTGAAAAATGCCGCGTTATCAAGAGACATGGGATTGTAAGAGTTATTTGTACTAATCCCAAGCACAAGCAGAGGCAGGGTTAGGTTAAAACACACTAGGAGGAAAATTAATGCCGCGTATTTCTGGGGTTGATATTCCCCGTAACAAGCAAGTCTGGGTTTCGTTACAATACCTTTATGGTGTTGGCCCAACTAACAGTAAACAAATCCTGGATAAAGCTAACATAAAGTATGATGTCAAAGCGGATGCCTTGACTGAGGAAGAGATAAACAAAATTCGTGAAATTATTGACCGTGAAGTTCCGGTCGAAGGCGACCTCAGGAAGGAGATTAACCTTAATATCCGCCGTTTGATTGAAATAGGTAGCTACCGAGGAACAAGACATCGACGAAGTTTGCCGGTTAGAGGCCAAAGGACCCGAACTAATGCCAGAACGAGAAGAGGCACCCGCAAGACCGTGGCCGGACGCGGACAGAAACGTGGAGCTACCAAGAAGTAGATAAGAAATTAATAATTTGAGATATTTTCCAATCTCAGGAGGAAATGATGCCCAAGCAGGCTAAAGGAAGAAGAAGAGAAAAGAAGTCAGTAGCAAATGGTAAAGCCTTTATCCAATCCACTTTCAATAATACCATTGTGACTCTAACTGATCCTCAGGGTAATGTACTTTCCTGGGGGACGGCCGGATCGTCAGGGTTCAAAGGATCAAGAAAAGGTACCCCGTATGCGGCCCAACTGGCAGCCCATGAAGCAGCGCGCAAGGCGATGGAGCAGGGTCTGCGGCAGATAGAAGTCTTTGTAAAAGGTCCGGGCAGCGGCCGTGAGGCAGCTATCCGTTCTCTTCAAAGTTCCGGATTATTCATCACCATTATTCGGGATATCACCCCGGTGCCTCATAACGGTTGTCGTCCTCC
>DEUU01000007.1 GCA_002362735.1 Dehalococcoidia bacterium UBA3254 | reverse complement strand
GAAATGGGAATGTGGGTATGGCAATCATAGTATTGGTCTTTTCACTGCTCTGCAGAGCAAATAAAGCCTCCACCCAGTTCCTCCAGACCAGAATAACTAAAAAAATAAGCCCCATAAGAGGTCCTCCAATATTTAATAAAGGTCCTCGTATTACGCGGGGGATATAGCGACTCAGGAAATCAACGGAAATATTTCTCTTGAGCCGCTCAACCTCAGCAAATGTAAAAACGATACATCCCAGCATCAGAATACAACTGGCCAGAATGATCGTATCATCAGGAGTATGAAATATGTACCGGCGTATCACGCCATAGGTAGTGACAAACGTCATAAGAACAATCGTGCCTCCGGCGATTATCCCGCAGCTATTGCAAATAACGTCCAGCCATCTGTCCATTAAACGACCTGCCCTTACCATTTTACCTCTCATAAAATATTCCTCCGGAATAAGAAAATAGTGTGTATCGAGATATTTCGTTATAATACGCAGTTATTACGTTGAAACTATATACTAAAGGGAGTGAAGGACATTCTCCACCCCCTTTAGTTTGTACTACCTTTTTTATTAATCTATAGTGATAATTCAAGCTACTTTAAGAACTCGCGTAGTATTAAGAGCCTGTATAGGGGAATTTCGAGTTGGCTTTGTCCGCCGCATCCCTGAGAAACTGAGCGTCATTTCCCAGGCTCTTAAAATATTCGTCCATGACAGGCTGGTTAGCGGTTTTCCATCTGGCGCGTTCCGCCTGAGGCAAGTTGTAGATTTCCATGCCTCCTTTCTTAAATTGATCTATTGCCCAAACGTAGGAGAAATTTTTCATGGCGACGTTCATATCTTCTTGATACTTTTGTCCCTGGTCAACCATTACCTTCTGAAGGTCAGGCGACATTTTTTTGTACATATCCAGATTCATAGTCACGTAGAGTCCTATACCGGCGCGTGATGAATTTGTGTAATACTTAATGAACTCCCAATACTTATTGAATGCCATGCCTCCCGCTGCACCAATCAAGCTGGCATCAAGAAGTCCTTTTTGAAAAGCCGCAGCTTCGTCCTGAAAACTCATGAGAACTGGCGAACCACCCAGCGCTTTAGCGCATTGTTCACCTAGAGTACTATAAGCGCCGACGTTTAAACCTTTTAAATCTTCCATAACCTTGATGGGTTTTTTCGAGGAATATAACTCAGTAAAACCCATGCCCCAAAGAGCTAACATCTTCTGGTTGAACTTGGTCTGAAGGATATTGTCGTAGTAATCATAGACAAGCTTGAGGAATTCATAGTTAGCCTCGTAATTGTTTAACAAATAAGGTACCTCGGCGACGCCAAATGATTGATATTTATTGGATGAGCTACCGATATTACCATGAGCTATTTCAATCATATTATTTCTTACGGCATCAATAATATCACCCGAATTAAGTAGACTGCCACCCGAGAATACACGCATCTCAAACTTCCCATTGGCAGCTTTGTTAAAAGCGTCAGACCAGGTCTTCAATCCTTCTACCATCGGATCACCGTCAGGAATTCCAACCGACACTTTCAAAATGGTGGTGTTAGCTGCTTTTGATGCAGTTGGGGTAGAAGACCGGACTGGTGTTGTTGCACTAGTTTGGCTGGCGCATCCGCTAAGAACGAGGGAACTGAACATGACGATTGCCAAAAGTAAAATGAATACTTTTTTCATCTCTCATCTCCTAAATTTTTTTAATGATGTTTAATAGTAGTGATTTTGTCATCATGATTACAAGGAACTTATGGTCTCAAACTTTTAGACGATCAAGTGTCCAAATGATGGTATTTTCAGATTAAGTTCGCTTTCAGCGGGCATGTACTCATGTACATACTTTAGAACCATTTTAAGATTTTCAACCACATTAAAACTTAATCAATTTTTTTACTTTGTGTAATTTTATCAGCCTATATGATAAAATGTGGGGCATGAAAATATTTAAGACAGTCATCGTAGATGATCATCCTCTAGTATGTAAAGCCCTTAAAGATGAGCTGGCGAAAGATGCTCAATTTGAAATAGTAGCTGAGGCTAGCGATGGTTTAGAAGGGGTGAGACTGGTGGCTGAGTTGAAGCCTGATGTTGTGATTATGGATATCGGATTACCTAAACTGAACGGAATTGAAGCAACACGGCAAATCAAAACGGCTTTCCCGGATATTCAAGTAATGATTCTTACCGTATATGACGATATTGAGCATATACTGGGAATATTAGAATCCGGCGCTGACGGATATCTGACTAAGAATATACTGGTTGAAGACATTATCCAGTCTGTACGTTTAATGGTCGCAGGGGAGACAGTGCTGTCGCCCCGCATCTTCCGGCAAGTTCTAAAATATGCTCTCCGTTATAACACCAGGCCTAAATCCATAAATACCGCAGTAAGGCTTACGTCACGCGAGTCGGAAATCTTAGGGCTGTTGGCTAAAGGCTTAAGTAATAAGGAAATTGCTGACAAACTGGGCCTGGGAAGTCGTACTGTAAAGAGTTATCTTGTAGATATTTTCTCCAAGCTAAATGTATGTTCCAGGACAGCGGCTGTGATTACCGGGCTTCAGGCCGGTTTAATTAAACTTGATGACCTGGGCCATTGTTCATGATACGGGGGGCAGAACTTTCGGTTTCAGAAATACGTAAAGCCATCCGTAATCCTCATACCTGGATTATTCTCTTTATTATTATAACCCTGGCTTCAATATATTATTCTCATCTATTTTTCGTCAGTCTCAGCGACTCAAGATGGAAATGGTTATGGCATCTGGTTTTTTTTGAATTTAAAAATAATTTAAACGGCAGCCTTTTTCTTATACCTTTAATATATGCGTGGATCGTCTTCAACTGGCGAGGAACACTCGTCATCTGGTTATTTTCAATTGGTCTGATGTTACCAAGAACAATGTACATGGTATCCAACGCCACCGCTTTAATCAGTAACCTTTTCTTTTTAATTATTCCGTTGCTCGCAGTAATTATCGTTACCTTATTGAAAAAATGGAGGGAGGCCGGAACAATAGCACTGGCAGAGCGAGAGAAAGAACGTCAGGCCTATATTAAAGGGGCTATTAATGCCCAGGAAGATGAACGGAAACGTATCGCAAGAGAGATTCATGACGACACCACCCAAAGATTATGGCTTTTAGCGAATCGTGCCAAGAAACTGGTAACGGACGAACTCCTGACTGTTATGCCAGAAACAGCGGCGGCATTGAATGAGTTTAAAGATGTAATTCTAAGCCTTTCCGCAGATACAAGGAGATTGAGTGTTGCCTTGAGGCCGGGAATATTGGACAACCTGGGACCCGTAGCCGCAATAAAATGGTTAGTGGACCAATTGTGCAATGATTTTCCTATTGAAGCCAAAATATTAGTGACGGGTCCCCAAAGTCAACTTACCCCGGAACTCAGTACTCAGCTCTTTCGAATTGCCCAGGAGGCTTTAAACAACGTCAGACGCCATTCGGAAGCTACTCAGGTGGTTGTCAAATTAGAGTTTAAATCAGAAACTATTAAGATGACTATGAAGGATAACGGTAAAGGATTCTCATTACGAGACATGCATAAACTACCCAGTCAGGACAAATTAGGATTACTCGGGATTAATGAAAGAGTCAGATTACTTGACGGTGTTCTAAAAATCAATTCCAAGCCCGACAAAGGCACTTCTATTTCAGTTACCTTCAGGTATTAAGTTGCTATATAAATATGTACAAGAAATCAAGAATCATGTTAATTATAAGATGAATCCACTTTTTTGAAATGATTTCTGATTGGTATGGGGATAATTCCAACATAATAAGGTCTTAACATCTGGTGATTGGATAAAGAAGTATTTGAAAAAACCGTTAATCAATGAGAAAAACTGCATAGGCAGGCAAGAAAAGATGCAGAAATTTTCTGCCGAATGATGACTTACGTTGGAGAGATGATGATATTTTCAATGCTATCTCATTCATTACTGGATATTCCCATGGCCAAATTTGCCTGCAAATTTTAGGTTAGAGATGCTATAAAGAGGGTAAGGATAAGGTTGAGCGGAATAACGGCAAAGGAGAGAACATGGATAATATTATTGTAGAGATTACAACAGGAAAACTCCACGGCATAGAATGCAATGGTGTTTACTCTTTCAAAGGTATTCCATACGGCGCACCAACTGGTGGGAAGATGCGTTTTATGCCACCTGGAAAACCAGCACCGTGGACAGGGGTGCGTGATGCATCTAAGTTCGGACATCAATCACCCCAAATTATGCACTACCTTGATTTGGTTGCTCCGCAGTCTGACGCTTCGGTCGAAGGTTACAGTGAAGACTGTCTGTACCTTAACGTGTGGACCCCTGGACCCAACACTTGTTCTAAACGTCCGGTAATGTTCTGGTGCCACGGCGGTGGTTTTGATCATGATAGCGGCAGTTGGCCATGGATCAATGGTGAAAATTTATCTCGTCGCGGTGATGTGGTAGTCGTCACTATTAATCATAGGCTTAATTTATTTGGTTACTTTCACCTCGGGGATGTCGGGGGTGAAAAATATGCGTCTTCCGGAAATATCGGAATGTTGGATCTGGTAGCAGGACTGCAATGGGTGCGTGATAATATTTCCGTATTCGGCGGAGACCCTGAAAATGTGATGATTTTCGGTGAATCCGGAGGGGGCGCCAAAGTAAGCACATTGCTGGCAATGCCACAAGCTAAGGGTCTCTTCCACCGCGCTGCTCTACAAAGCGGTATCTCACTCCGTTTAACTAATCGAGAACAAGCCAACGAATTGACAATGAAGATGTTAAATGAATTGTATATTAAACCGACAGAAGTTGATAAATTGCAGACCATGCCAGTAGAGTGTCTATTATCGGCTATGGGGAAAGTTCTCGGTGATTATCATGGTGCAAGTCCTTTACCATTCTCTCCATGTTTGGATGGTAACATTTTACCCTCACATCCTTTTTCTCCGGTTGCTTCGTCAGTGTCAGCTAATATCCCTATATTGGTTGGCTGCAATACCCACGAAGAATCGTTCATGGCGGTATCCTTGAATGATAAAGAAGCTTTCAATTTAGACGAAGCACAGCTACGACAACGCGTTATAGATCTAATAGGGAAAAATAATGCAGATTATGTGATTAAAACATATAAAAAAGCACATCCAGGATTAAGCCCAAGCGAGCTTTATTTTCTATTGACTACAGACCGGTGGATGCGGATGAAGGCAATTATACTGGCGGAACGTAAGAGTATTCAGGGTGAAGCGCCGGTTTACTTATATCTTTTTGCCTGGCGTACACCTGCTGGTGGCGGCAAATTGGGCGCTCCGCATACCGTTGAAATACCGTTTGTTTTTTATAATACAGATATTCCAAAGGTAATGACCCAAGGCGGTCCGGAGGTCAAGGAATTGGCAGGGAGGGTCAGTGACGCATGGATTCAATTTGCCCGCAGCGGCAACCCCAATCATAAAGGTCTGCCGTTATGGCCTGCGTATAATATAAATGACCGTGCCACCATGATATTTGATACCACCTGCAAGATGGCGAATGACCTCGGTAGTGTGGAGCGGGAACTTTGGGATGACATCAAGTTAGAGATTCCATAACCAGGGTCTGACTTCACACTGTTAGTGTAGGTCAATTGTAAGGTTGTTCTACAAATAAATAAGCCGGGTGGGTATCAAACTTTAAAGGACCTCGTTCAGTTCATGGAAATGTTATTATCGAATAAGAATTGAGAAATTTAAAAGATAATTTGCGACAAGTTCGTTTGATATAAAATAGCAGAGCTAATCTTCTGTTAATTAATATGATTAAGATAGATTATAATAAAGTATTATATGAGGCAGAGTCTGAAAAGAATTAAAATCAATGACGTTCAGGAATTATTCAATATTTCATAGTTCACATATCGAATGCACAGAGGTTTAGCGTGAAACTGGGGCTACCTTT
>DEUU01000199.1 GCA_002362735.1 Dehalococcoidia bacterium UBA3254 | reverse complement strand
CTTAGGTTTTTTCATTTTTCTCCTCGACGTGGGATTTTGCTCGCAATAAAAAAATTCTGGCTAATTCATCGTTAATCTCGGTGCCCTGTTCTACAAGCTTGGCCATAACTGCCGCTGTGTCTCCAGACTCAGCCTCCAGAGCTAAGGCTTCTTCTTGTTGGCGTTTTAAATGGCGCAGATATCTTTCTCGTAAACGTAGAATACAGTCTGTATATCTTTCTTCTATATCAGTTCCGGGTAGCTCCCGTTTGACTAAAGAATTAAAATAATCCTGGATACCGGGGTCAAGAGACTCTTTCATCAGGTCTGTTTCTATCAAACGTTGCCAAACATCAAATATAGCACGATTTTCACTATTTTCAAAATATTCTATTAAAAGTTCTCCGGACTTTTCCCGGATTTCCGGATGTTGGAGTAAAAGTGCCAGGGCATATTCCTCAACAGGATTTGATCTAATCGTGCGCGTAGCTTTTTGAATTGCGATAGGTCTCGATTCCCTGGCTTTCCGGTCAACCTTAAACCGGCCAAGGGCGGCTTCCAGTCTTTTTTCATCTATTCCTACCGCTAAAGACAGCCGGGTCAAATACTGATATTGCCTCGTTCCAGCTTTTACTCCTGCCATTATCGGTAACAGCTTATTGACTGCCTCAGTTTTCCCCTGGGCAGACTTTAAGTTTAATTTGGCGGTGATCATATCGATGGTATATTCAATGACCGGTGCTGCTCGTTCAATCGCATTACGCCATTTCTGAGGGTCTTCCTTAATAACTTCATCCGGGTCTTTGCCGGCCGGAAGGGTAATCACTTTGACTTCCGCATCCAGAGCATTTTCATATTCGACGCAGCGCATGGCGGCTTCTTCCCCCGCCGTATCCGGATCAAGCGCCAGGGCAATGTTACGAGTTATTTTTTTTATCTGATTGATCTGTCTTTCAGTGATGGCAACCCCCATCGGCGCAATTACGTTGGCGAAGCCGAATTGGTGGGCTACGATGACATCCATATAACCTTCTACCAGAATCGCCAGATTTTCCTGTCTTATTACTGACCTAGCCAAGTGCATGCCGTAAAGGCTGCCGCTTTTATCAAATATTCTGGTTTGTGGAGAGTTAATATATTTAGGTCCTTCATATGCCGCGTCCAGTACCCGAGCTCCAAAGCCTGTTACTTGCCCTTTGTCATCCATGATTGGAAACATGATATGATCGCGGAAACGGTCATGAGTCTTACCGGATTCTTCTGTTCGGATCAGCAGCCCCGCTTCTATCAATTCGCTTTCCGTAAAGTTCCTTTCTATCAAATACTGTTTCAGTGATTCCCAGTTCGGAAGGCTGTAACCGAGCTGAAAATCTGTGATGCTCTTCTCGTTTAATCCCCTTGCCTTCAGATAATTTCGGGCTTTTTCGGCTGAGGAAGAATTCAGGATCAGATTATGGTAGTACTGCGCAGCTACCTGGTTAATCTGTAAGATTTTATCTCTGGCTTTGCCTTCAGCTTCAGATTTGGCCTGAGAAGGAATATTTATACCGGTTTTCTCGGCCAGGAGCCTGAGAGCATCTCCGAAACTAATTCCCTCCTTTTTCATTATAAAAGAAAAGACATCGCCTCCAGTATTACAGGCTCCGAAGCAGTGCCAGGTCTGTTGCTCCGGGTAAACAAAGAATGAAGGTTTTTTTTCACTGTGGAAGGGACATGGAGAACGAAACGTACGTCCTGACTTGGTCAGTTTGACATACTGTCCGACAATCTCCAGAATATCTACTTTTTGCTTAATTTCGTCTATTGTACTCATCGATCAAAAATCGCGCAATTATTGTTACCTAATTTATTACCCCTGCATCTCATACCATAAAGTCAAACGTCAGTAAAGCTTTTCATCGGAGTTCGTACCAGAATATTAGTAGTAATATTATTATACTTCCGATTACGGTCAAGTTACTACCGGTCAGCTATTAGAAGCTGCTTTTGGTTCAAGTTCGTCCTTGATCGAGCCTCGCTCTGATAAAATTTGGTATATTCTGTAAGTAATAGTTATTAAAGTTTATGGGTACGTGAGGGATTTAGATGGATTCACAAAATCAGATTAAAGTTCCGGTTGAATTAAGTGTACCGAAGAAAAATATACAGAGTTTGGAAGATTGTGAGGATTTGAAAGGAGAAGGCAAAGTATCTCCGGTCAGGGCATCTCACCTGAGTGAAATTTGTAAGCTCTCTCACCGCCGTGGGCCGCTTTATTGGACGGCTGTTCTTTTATCTGTAATTTCATTAGGAATCATAGTAGCCTGGATAGTAAGCTTCCGGCCCGACGTGCCGACGACCCTGATTTGGCTGGATATCGCGCTCGGAATATTTTTCGCAGTTGAGTTCTTTACTCGTCATGGTCTGCGTTGGAATTGGGTAGGTTATATAGAGACCCGCTTTTTTGATTTTATTGCTATTGTTCCATTTCTTGTACTCTTATACTATAAAATCCCTTACGATCAGATCTGGCTGTGGATAGTTCTCGCGGCTCGCTGTTTTCGTGTCATTGACCGGCTGCTCGGAGACGGCTTTATCAGGCGTAATGTTTTGGCTTTGGTTGAAGGCCTTGAAGAAGAGATTACCGATCGTGTACTTTTGCGAATCATCTCGCGCATAGAAATTGACCTATACCGCGGGAGTTTTTCCCATGGTCTGGCAGTTGCTCTAAATCGTAATAGATCCTCGGTTTTGGGAAGAGTGCGTGAAGCCCATCCGCGTGAAGGATTTGGCGCCAGTTTAGCTCATATTACCGGTCTGGATACAGCTTTAGAAAGAGCCGAGGAGAGAACTTTTGACGCTATTGTTAAAATAATAGATAGTCCCGAAGCCGATCAGGCATTTCGTGAAGCAGTCGACTCGGCTTTCGTAGTTATGAAAAAAGAGATTGAGGTGAAAAGCTGGCGGCAGAGAATAGGAATTCAGAAAAAATCTTATAATTTCTAATTATCGGGCTTGCGTCAGTCAAAGTATTGTTATTAGATTGCCTGGCAGGCATAACGGAATCCTTCGGAAAAAGTGGGATAGGCATGGAAAGTATTACCGACGTACGGAGAAAGTTATCTACCCCGTTTCCCTTCCCCCAGCCTGGGTTTCTGCCGCCTCAAGGTTAAGGTCTTTAACAGTTGTCTGGCCTTAAACGAGCCTCCTTCATCGGAATCGTAAATGTTTCACAACAACCCTAATTCCTGGGTCTTCCTTTGAGCGTATTGATCGGTCATACTGGCAATGTAATCTACTACCTGATGTTCTGGATCGTGATACTCCGCAGGTAGAAGTTCCCGGTGTACGTTAAAGAAATTAAATAACGCCCTCACCGTTTTCCGGGCATTTTCGGCATCTGCCTGGGCTGAACTGGCTATATAAACCCTTTCGTACAGAAACGCATGTAGTTGGCGGGTAGCTTCCTTGATTTTAGGGCTCATTTTAATGGTTGGTTTCCTCACTGGAATATCGCCTCGGACCGCCCATGAACTTTCTACGATATCACAGACCATGGCATTTATCCGTTCAGGTCTTGAATGTCCCAATAAATGCGTAGCTGTTTG
>DEUU01000019.1 GCA_002362735.1 Dehalococcoidia bacterium UBA3254 | reverse complement strand
GTAGAACGTGCTCAGAAATGGGCAATTGAACCCTGATTTATTACATAGAAGCCGATATAATCACCTGTCGCTCCGTTTTCTTTGAGTAAAAAACAGGGTAAAGACAGCTGTTACAAGTATTCTGGAATCCAGAAAGACTAGATCTTATAATAGTTTTACAGGGACTGTCAGGAATTAAGGACAGCTAAGGAGAAAAGAATGAAGAACGCCGTCATTGTCAGTGCAGTGAGAACTCCCATCGGAAATTTTGGTGGTTCACTGAGAACCGTACCCGCCTATGACCTGGGCGCTCTTATTCTTAATGAAGTGATAAGAAGGGCTAACCTGGAAGCCGGCAAGGTAGATATGGTAATCATGGGTCAAAATTATCAAAGCGGCGAGTATGTTAATATTGCTCGCATGTCTTTGCTTAAGGCAGGTTGGCCGGTAACAGTACCGGGTTTGACGCTAGACCGAAGGTGTCCGAGCGGTTTCGATGCCATTTGCATGGCGGCCAGTTTGATTCAGGCAGGCAATACCGAAGTCATGGTAGCGGGTGGGGTTGAAAGTATGAGCACCGCGGAATTCTACTTGCCAGGAGACATGAGATGGTCTGTAGGAGGCACCGGAGATATGCCCCGGGGACACGGCAGTCTTTCCACCTGGACGCTACCATTTTTTGACAGAATACTCAGAGCCCGAGTAATGTCCCAGCCTCAAGAGCGGTTCGGCGTATTACCTACCATGATGACCTGGGCAGAAACAGCCGCCAGGGAGCATGGTTTAACCAGAGAAGAGGTTGATAAATGGGCCCTTATAAGTAATCAAAGGGCCTGCGAAGCGATAAAATCAGGTAAATTCAAGGATGAGATTATCCCGGTTCCTGTACCGCAGCCTAAAGGAGAGCCTGCCTTATTCAGTACGGATGAGCGTCCACGTCCCGATACCACCCTGGAAGCTTTGAGCAAGCTAAGGCCGGTCCTTGGCGGCGTCTGTACAGCGGGTAATTCCTCCGGGGAAAATGACGGGGCCGCAGTTTGCGTCATGATGGCCGAAGAAAAAGCCCGAGAACTGAAAATACAAACTCTGGCGAGCCTTAAGTCTTTCGCTTTCAGCGGGGCAGATCCAACCTGTGCCTGGAAGTCACTTACTCTGGCGGTGGAATTAGCTCTTAAAAAAGCCGGATTGACTCTGGATCAGATCGATTTAATTGAAATTCATGAAGCTTTTGCCGCTCAGGTCCTGGCGAATTTTATAGAACTGGGTATTACCGAGAAAGATTACGACAGAGTCAATGTCAACGGCTCTTGCGTTTCTTTAGGTCATCCTCTGGGCGCTACAGGGGCCAGAATCACCACTACTCTGATGTCTGAAATGAAGCGGCGCAACTCCAGGTATGGACTGGTAGCAATCTGCGGAGGCGGTGGTCAGGGAGTGTGCGGAATTCTGGAGAAAACCTGAGTTATAAACCGCAGAAAGAGATCCTTTGAGATGTGACTATCAGAATTAGTCTATATTGCGTGCAATATTGTATTTCTGGTTATATATCCATAGATACGCCGAATTCGCTGACATACCGGAAATGATGATGCAGTATCTGATTGTTTTCATCATAATGCCCCACCTGCTTCGGCATTCCCGCATATGAAATGAGGCTCTATCTGATGAGGAAATAATATATGGCAAAGGCGGCCACTCCTAATAGAATCAGGCCCAGGATAATTTTAGGAAGGCAGCTTTTAATGATCCAGATAATTACGAACAGCAGTATGAGGCAGACGACTATGGCAATAGCTAATATCGGAATACTCACCTGGCTTGCTCCTTCTGCTTTAATCGATCCGTTTATTTTCTCACTCGTATAAGATATTTTAGTGGTTTATCAGTGAGTAAGCAATACTTTTCCCTGAAAGACTTTTACCTGCCGGAATGGCGGTATGTATGAATCCGCTAAAACATTGACAGCCCTCAGGAGACCACTTAAACTATTATTCTAATCATACGTTTATTCGTCAGGGAGGAAAATATGTACATGCAGAGAAATTATAAACTTACGGCAACCTGTATCCAGTGCGGATATAAAATATCGAAGGAAGTCATGAGTACTCTGGCGAATTTAACGACCGCCAAAAATCAACTTATGAAAGAAGCCGCTGGGATTCACAAACAGCACCCTGAAATAACCAACTTTGATGTCACTGACAAACTTCTTTAATGGCGCAGTGCCAGGATTGAATTAGAAGCCCACTATCATCCCCTTCCAAACGATGAGAATGAGCAGGGACTGCCTTTATTGAGTAAAGAGAATTATAGTAAAGGTGAAATCCCTGGTCAGAAAAATCCCAACGAGAGGATCGTTGTCTGAAAAGGATCCTCAAGAACAAACAACTCTCCTCAGAAAACTCTGAAGAAAATGATGCCTTGCTTAAAAACCTCCATCCAATAGCTAAAATTCCGGAGATTGCTCTTGAATAACATCCCCTGTCGGCCTGATGAGGAACAGGGGAGTTTTTTGAAGCCTGTGCAGGACATTTTCCGTGACGCTGCTAAAGACAAACCGGCTGAACCCGGAGCGGCCGTGGGTGGACATCACAATCATTCTGGGATGACGTTCTGCGGCATATCTAACAATTTCATCAGCCGGATTACCAACAAGTTGTTCAACACGCGTCTTGATTCCTTCCGACTTAAAATCAGCCGCGATACGGTTAAGATAGATCTCGGCGCGGGTACTCAAAGCACCCAATTTTTCACCCAGGATCTGGTCCGGCGGGTTGGATTTCAATCTCGGCATGATAGACTCAGTAGATACATTAACCAACAGTACCTCAGTCTCCTCGCCTCTCTGTTTTACCAGTTCTTTAACGTGGGGAAGGACGGTCTCCGCCATTTTGGATCCATCCAGAGGGACCAGGATAGACCTTCGGGCATCTTTATCATAAAGAATGGTCTCATGAAGCTGCGAGGGAATCAGCCAGACTGGGACTTCAGTCTCATGGATGATTTTATCCGCTACGCTCCCGAGGCCCCAGCGCCGGATTCCTGAAAGGCCGTGAGTGGCCAGCATAATCAAATCAACCGCACTATCGTGAGCGTATTTCAAGATTTCTTCCGCTGGATATCCTACCAGCACATGACCCGTCGCCTGCAGTGAGCTGCCTGCCTGGTTCTGCGCCAGTTTTTCAGCCATATGGACTACATAAGCCAGCCGCATCGGGAGCTGGGTTTCCTCCTCAGGACGGCAAACATTTAAAAAATCGATCGATAAGTCGAGTCTCCCCGCCAGTTCCTGAGCATAGGAAAAGACGACCTCAGCCAGCTTGGAGCCATCCAGCAATACCAGCATTTTTTTATACATTTCTTTCTCCTGATACAATATTCAGCCATCAGTCAGCCCAACGTTCAGTAAAGCGGTTTTAACAGAAATTATCCAGAAAACCTCTAAATTTCAGTAAGTTGGAACTTAAGTTTAAAGCAGAAGTATGCCTATGTCAATAACACACAACAGGATCCACTGCTCAATAATAAATATGATTTTAATCCGCTTTTAATGGAATGTTAATTGGGAATGATCTTTGAAGTTGAATCAGCTCGGAGGGTACCTTTTAAAAAGGCTAGATTATTCCCAAATTCTTTGATATGCTGTTGGGGAGGAGGAAATGAATAATGGCAATAATTGATTTTGGTGGAACGAAAGAAGAGGTCATCATGCGGGAAGAGTTCCCGATGAAGAAAGCCCGCGAGGTCTTGAAAAAAGAGACGATCGCAATCATCGGGTACGGCGTGCAGGGACCCGGACAATCGTTAAATTTAAGAGATAATGGTTTTAATGTCATCGTCGGTCAATCGAAGCAATTTAAAAGCGACTGGGACAGGGCGGTCAAAGACGGATGGCAGCCCGGCGTTAATCTTTTTGAATACGGCGAGGCGGTCCAACGCGGAACGATTATTGAAATGCTGGTCTCGGATGCCGCGCAAAAGCTGATCTGGCCGGAAGTAAAAAAGAACCTCAAACCGGGGGACGCTCTTTATTTTTCCCACGGTTTTTCTATCGTCTATAAAGACCAGACAAAAATTATCCCTCCGAAGGATGTGGATGTAATTATGGTGGCGCCGAAAGGTTCGGGGACTTCTCTCAGGCGCAATTTCCTCTCCGGTGAAGGCATCAACGCCAGTTTCGCCGTCTTCCAGGATGCGACGGGAAGAGCAAAGGACCGCTGCCTGGCTTTAGGCATCGGGATCGGGGCGGGCTATTTATTCCCGACCACTTTCGAAATGGAAGTTTACAGCGACCTGGTGGGGGAGAGGGGCGTTCTCATGGGAGCATTAGCCGGAATTATGGAAGCCCAGTATGATACGCTGCGTAAACACGGTCATTCTCCCAGCGAAGCTTTCAATGAGACCGTTGAGGAGCTCACCGAAAGTTTAATCCGCCTGGTGGCAGAGAACGGTATGGATTGGATGTACTCCAACTGTTCCGCTACGGCGCAGCGCGGCGCTCTGGACTGGAAACCGAAATTTAAAAAAGCAGTGATGCCAGTCTTTAAAGAGCTTTATGCGCGAGTAGCCTCCGGCGAAGAGACACGCAGAGTGATCCGCACCTGCGGCAGAGCCAATTATAAACAGCAGTTAGGCAAAGAACTGGGAGCCATGGGCAACTCTGAAATGTGGCAAGCGGGGAAAACCACCCGTTCGTTGCGGCCGAACAAACAGGCTGCTGGAAGCACGGTTAAAGCAGCCGGTACAGGCGGCAGACAGTCCAACTAAATATTGAGTAGAACTTTATAAAGAAAAGCCCGGGAAATACAAATCCCGGGCTTTGTTTATTATAAAAATAAAATCAGTTCTATGGCTTAACGAGAAAGATCGGAGTCTTTTTTACCAGATGCAAGATGTTCTCGGTAACGCTCCCAAATATCATCAGGCTGAGTCCGGAATGGCCATGGGTAGCCAACGCAATCAACTGGGCAGGATTATCCTTGACCCAGCCGATGAGTGCCGGAGCTGGATCCCCAATCAGCATTTCAGATCTGGCAGCGATGCCCTCTTGCTGAATTTGTTTTACCACTCCATTCAGATATTCTTTCATCTTGTCAGTCTCTTCTTGCTGTCGTTTTATCTCTTCGATGCTGTAAACACTCCTGGTTGGATTGTCAACATACACCAAAATTATTTCGGTTTCGGCGCCCCTTTGTTTAGCGATATTGATGACATGGGGAATAACCGCCTCTGCGTATTTAGAGCCATTCAGAGGAACGACGGTGGTCCGTTTGGGTAATTTGTCATAAATGATATCTTCTCTGATCTCAGAGGGGACCAGCCAGACCGGTACCTTGGAGGCATGGATTACTTTGTTGGCCACGTTGCCGATATCCCACGCCCTGATTCCAGACCTGCCATGGGTGGAGAGCATGATCAGATCGATTTTATTTTCATCGGCATATTTCAAAATTTCTTCCGCCGGATAACCTACCACGACTTTCCCGACGGCTTTCACGGGTGGGCTGCCAATTTTGGATGCGATAGCCGCGGCGTTGCTTTGCAACACCTCAGCCATATGCTCCATATAGGCTTCGCGCATCGGCAACTGTTCGGCTTCCTGCGGACTGCATACATGTAATAACTCCAGATTCAGATTCAATCTGGCAGAAAGTTCCTGGGCGTAAGTAAAAACTACTTCAGCCAATTTTGACCCATCCAGTAAAACCAGCATTTTCTGATACATTTTCATTTCTCCTCTGAAAAATATGTGAACACACGTACTGACAAATACATGGTTGAGAATTTATTGTATAGATATATTTACGTAAAGTCAATACGTACCTAAGTTAAGCATCGGTAAGCGGAATAAGCATCAAAAGACGAGAAATGGTTGTAATTAGCCCTCCCCAAAAATATCCTGCAAAGCGAACGGCAGGAGCAGAGCGTTCAAATAGAATAGGTTTATATCATTATTTATGAGGAAGATAATTAATTCAGTTATCTGTTTACTATAGGTTGAATACGTTAAATCGCCAAAAAATAATACGTTAGATCATTGAATAATTGATAAGCAGGTCGTATAATTTTAATTAGGTGGTTCTAACAAAGTTAGTGGTGGAGGGGTTACGTGGGAGATTCTTTCTGGATTGAAGACGAAGTGGGAGTGGGTTGGGAGCAACCAAACAAAGACTGGGAAAACATCTTCGATAACACAGACAGGTCCGCATTAAGAAATACCTTATCTTTCATGGATTTCCAAATTAAAGAGTATGTTTTTCAAAAATCCAAATATCCGATGAGCAACACCGGCAGCGAGATTCTGGACCCGGTCTGGAGAAGAAGTGTGGGTAAGGTCAAATCCGGGCTGACCCGGATACAGGTTTTTATTTCGTTAAATTAGAATGACAAGGCAAGATGGTCGCGATGCGCCATCTTGCCCTTACTCGTTTTATTCCATTTCTTTTAAGTGAAGACCAGCATTATGCTTTCTTTCTGTAGTCTGATTTCCAGTGACCGGATGCCGGTAATGGAAGGGAGCAATGTATCCGGATGGATAACGCGTATCCAGTGGTCTTGATTTATCCGGCTTCGGGGGTACAGCCAGCTTTTTATAAGCAATCGGGGCGACTCTTTCCGGTTTAACCCAGCCTTCCCGGGGATCAAACGTATAAGCAGGATTCCAGATAAGCTTCAGTATTTTCCACTTTCCATTTTCTTTGATATATTTGGCATTGTATATCCCTCCGGAAATATTCTGTACCACACCTTCTGGGGAAGGAACGGACACACAACCGAATCCATACCAGCGTCCCTGTGCAGTTTTACCATCAGGACTTATATCAACCACGGCTGAAAGCTGCATCACCTGATGCATTAACTCCGGATCACCGCTTCTTTGTTTCTCACCGGCAAAATATCTCCGGATACCTTCCTTGCCCAGGTACACTCCGACGAGAATATTTAGTTCTGTCTCCGGACTATCTGAAAAACAATCGATGAGATCTTCGTACAACCAGTGCTCAATATAGTAACCGTAGGATCTTTGCAGTTTCTTGATGTCTTCAAGGTCATCAAGAATTCTGACTTTGTTTTCCAGTTCCTTCATCCTGGCTTCCATTTGTTCCAAGTTCATTACAATCTCCTTATTATTATTTTTTCGGATAGGGTCTCATTTTCAAATTAAACAGGCTGAAATTATACTTTTCCTTATCACCGTGGATACTTTTAAGCGCCTGATCCAGGAGGGGTTTTAAGAGGTCCCAAAACTGCTGTTGCTTTTCAGACGACAGCACATTAAAAATATTAACAAAAGCATGGGCTTTGATCGCATAACCATAAACTTCCCGGCCTTTTTCAGTAAGGCTGAGTCGGATAACGTTCTTTTTCTTCGCATCGGGCCTTTTGACGATCAGTCCCTGCTTTTCCATTCTTTTCAGCAATATCGAGATAGTGCTGGGCCTTCTTGATAACCAGCGTGTTAAATCAGCCGGAGATACTTCTTCGCCAAGATTGTAAATACAGGTTAATACACCCACCTGTTCAGGAGTCACATTATATTGACGAAGTTCATTTTCCCGGGAGGTGCTTATGGCATCAGAAGTCTGTTTCAGGAGGTAGCTCAGCTTTGTCGCCCGGTTGATCTCACCGTAAATTAACTTTTTTTCTTTCACTCAGGCTACGCTCTTTGTTCATAATTGCGTTCAGTAAAACCGGACATTGCATTTTTATTAAACTATGTTATAATTCTGCTAATCGCATAGGTTGTTAGATATCTAACAAGTCGCTTAATTGAGTCAATTTTAACAGACTATCCCCTGTAAATAAAGGTGGAAAGCAAAACAAAAAAATAGCCGAAGGCGAAATAATGTTTGGAGTGATTTGATTTCATGATAGAGAAAAAACTATTTGAATTCCCAATACTTTATACCCTGCCGATGGGGAAAATCGCCATTGGTTGGGGCGTCCATGAAACGGTGGCGGACGAGTGCAAGGAAGCGAAAATTAAAAAAGCCTTAATCACCACCACCGGGCTCAAGGGAACCGGCATTGTCGATGAAATAAAAGGAATATTAAACCATAACGGCATTGCCACCGAGGTATTCGATAAAGTCACGTCCAATCCAAAAGACTATGAAGTCATGGAAGCTTATCAAGTTTTTAAAGAAACCCGGTGTGACGGGGTGGTATCCATAGGCGGCGGCAGCTCCCACGATTGCGGTAAAGGAGTAAGGGCGGTAGCGTGTAATGGCGGCCGATACGTTTTGGATATGGCAATGTTTATAAACCCTCCCTGGATGGAGGAGAGGAAGAAGTATAATCCGATCACTATCCCCCAGGTCTCAGTCAATACCACCGCCGGCACCGGAGCAGAATCATCAATCGGGGCCTCGATCGTCAATACGACCGCCCGAGCCAAGCAGCTTCTTTTCTTACCCGGACAAACAGCTAACGCTGCCCTGATAGACCCTTTACTGATACGTTTAATGTCCCAGAATATGACAGCCTGGAGCGGTTTTGACGCTCTGGCTCATGCTTATGAATCATACGTCTCCAGAATCCAGTCAGATTACACGGCAGCGTTAATGCTGCGTTCCATGAAACTGGTGGCTGAAAACCTCAGGGAATTCAGCTATAACCGGATGAATCACAACGCCTGCATGAATATGTGCCTGGCAGAGTCTCTTGCTGCGGTCGGTATGCAATTGGGATCAGGCCCAGGTATAGTCCACGGCTTAGCGCACACTCTTTCCGTTTTAACGGGCTGCCATCATGGGCGGGCAAACGCGGTTTTCACTCTGGCAGGGGAACGATATAATCAGCCTACCTGTCCCGAAAAATTTTCCGAGATGGCCCAGGCGATGGGAGCAGATATTAAAGGCTTGACGGTAATGCAGGCATCGGATAAGTGGTTTGATGAAATTGAAAGACTGCTTAAAGATCTCGGTATCCTGTCAGGTCACCTGAACGCTCAGTTCGGGCTGAAACGAGAAGATCTCGGACATATGGTGGATGTCTACTCCAACGACTTTTGCAGTCAGAGCAATCCCCGGGGATTCAACCGAGAGGAATGCATGGCGTTATTGGAAAAATTGTTCTGAAGACCCGGGGCATTTAATCTGCTTTCATGAATTTTGTTGATGATATCGATATTGATGCCCCAGGTCAACTATTAAGGCTGATGAAGCTAATACAAGATATCTCACCCATCCCTCTCTTTATTGATGTGCAAGGTACTCCGGGTATTTTCCTGGTTATCTTGGCATCTTTTCCTCAATTAAGCCTCTGGCTGCCTAATCTCATGACCAGTGGATAATTAAGGTTCGCCGGTCACGGGATGTTTCCAGTGAAACGGTACGATTTGCAGATTTGGATATGGATGATAGGCAGTCGGTGGAAGGTCGGACATGGAAAACTTTCCTGAGCTCACTACAGGCAGGGTCACCCAGCCCTCAGGAATTGGTGAGCGAAAATGCAGGCTCATAAATACTTTGCTGAATTTCCAGATGCCGTCCTCTTTAATGAACTCGTTCTCATAAACTCCATGCCCGATAACGGATTTATTAGGTTCTCCCGGATTGATAGGCCAGGCCTGGATCATGAGCATATACCATCTTCCCCTGGCCGTCTTTCCATCGGGAGCGACATCCACCACACCCTGAAGCTGCATATGGAACAACATTCTTCCTGTGGGTACCTCTTTCATATCACCGTGGCGACCTTCTCCCAGAAAATCGAGAAAGAACTTCCGGATACCCTCTTTACCCTTACACACTCCACGGTCAGCGATTTCAATTGATTCAGCATTATCCGAAAACAAATCAACCACTTTTTGATTTTGACCGTTATCCAGGTAGTAGCCGAATATTTTTTGCAGCCGGTCAACAGCCTGAGTATCTTCCAGTGCCTGCAACCTTCTTTCCGTTTCCATTGAATCCATCATAGACCTCCTATCTTCTTAGTGATAAAACAAAAAGCTGCGCAGCCAATTCCAATCAGATCAATGACCGGATGGCTGCTTATTTTCCTGTCACGGGATGTTTCCAGTGAACCGGGACAACCTCAATATCCGGATAAGGATGATAAGCTGTCGGAGGAGCGTCCGCATCCGCAGATGTACCCTGAGCCATCACGGGTGTAGTAGCCCAACCCTCCGCGATGGGAGAGCGATAATGCAGAGCCATGAACATTTTGGAAAACTTCCAGACTCCATCTTCTTTAATAAATTCATTCTCATAAACCCCGTGACCCAGAACAGAGCGAAGAGGGCCACCGGGAGGATAGGGACGAGCTTGTAACATAACCAGATACCACCTGCCATTGGCTGTTTTGCCATCCGGAGCGACAGTGACAACGCCCTGGTGCTGCATATGGAAAGCAAAACGTCCGGACTCGGGTTTCTCATGCTGCTTTCCCATAAATCCGAAAAAGAACCTTTTTATACCGGCATATCCCTTGAAGACGCCCCGGTCCCCTATTTCAATAGATTCGGCGTTCTCTGAGAAGCATTCGAGAGCTTCTTTGAACATCCGGTTATCGAGATAGTAACCGTAGATTTTCTCCAATCTGTCGATGGCTATCTGGTCTTTAATATTTTGCACTTCTTTTTCAAGCTGGACTGAATCCATTTTCAATTCTCCTTTTATTCTTCTACTAAATTTCGTTTTATTGATAGGCGGCTTCTCCTCTTACAAAGGCATCCTTGCATTTTTAACATAGCATAACGAGCGTTTTAAATTGCTACGACGCTTTGTTCTTCGAGACAACCTGCAGAATTAAAGCCATGGCCTGTGTTTATAATTTAAAAAATCCTCCTCTGTCTCCCTTATGCCTCAGGTGAAGATTTCCTGAATAAAAAAGAACAGAGAATTAAATCGATTCTTGCCACCTGACTTAAAAAGATCCCATCGATCAATTGAGGTAATAGACAGATGCCGCTTGTTGTTAGATATCTAACTTCATTTAAGATGTAGGAATTATAGCATAATCCGGAAAAAATGTAATGCTCTCCATTCAGAATAAATATTTTTCTGAATGGATTCTCAGGACCAAAAACCATGCTATTTCAGAGCTAAATATGAGGGATAAAATTGTATTGGCTCCGGGGAATCAAGCCCAGCCGGAGCCAATACGTTTGCAAGAAAATCTACAAATACAGCGATCAGATATTTTCATTTTGCATCTTATGTTGGTGCGAAGACAATAGGAATTTAGTAAGGGGTATTCATTTTTTGGTAATTGTTGTATAGTTTTATAAGCTGAAAATATAACCATTATACATTTTTATATAGGAGGAGCCCAGTGTTAGAGAAAGTAATCGTTCCTATAGATGGATCAGTCACCGCAGAAGTAGCCTTGCCTTATGCCGAGGAATTTGCGGCGCGGACCGGGACGGTATTAACATTATTATTCGTGAAAGAACCCGCAGACTATCGATCAGAAAATATCTTACAAGCTTACCTGGACACTCTAGCACGAAAAGCCAAAGAAGCCGCCAAAGAATATTTGAAGGAGAACGGTGCCAGCGAATTAAAAATAGAAACAAAAATACTTACCGGCCATCCCGCGGAAGAGATTATCAAATTTGCTGATAATCAGGAAAACAGCCGCATCATCATGGCAACCCACGGGCAGTCCGGAGTAGGCACACGGTGGACGCTGGGAAGTGTGGCAAATAAGGTCACCAAGGCGTCCGTGAGACCGATTACTCTCATCCGGGCTCAAGCTGACAAGCCTGCCATACATGGAAAAGGTGCTGCCCTGAAGAATATTCTGGCTACAGTGGATGGAACCAAAAGAGGAGAGGCTTCTCTGCCCTATGTTAAAGAAATGGCGCAAATGCTGCGCGCCGAAGTGACTTTCCTACATATTTTGGAAAAGGAACTCGTCACTTACAAGATGATTGAGGTCCCTGTCTCCGAAGAAAGGAAAATGCTGGCGAAAGAATATCTGGAAAAACTGGTAGAAGATTTTAAGAAGAGCGGAATTTCCGCTAAGTACGAAATCTGGGAGACCCGCGGTGATGTAGGCGGCGAAATTGTCGAATATACCGAAAAAAAGTACGTAGACCTGGTAATAATGGCAGCTACAGGCCACTCCGGGATACGGTACTGGGGAATCGGCAGTGTGACTAACAAGGTGATCAATGAAGCCAACGCCCCGGTGATGATAGTGAAGTCACACAATTAGTATGCTTCAAATAACTCCTGAGATTACACTGGACGAAAGCGAGATTCAACTGGATTTCATCCGGTCTTCCGGGCCGGGCGGACAGAACGTTAATAAAGTAGCGACAGCGGTTCAGCTCCGGTTCGATGCTGCTCATTCAACCTCTTTGCCAGAAGAATTAAGGCAACGCCTGATACTCCTGGCAAAGGGACGGATCACGGAGAAGGGCATCATCATCATTGAAGCCCGGCGGTTCCGGACGCAGGGGGCTAATCGACAGGATGCTCTGGAACGCCTGGCAGAGTTAATCCGGAAAGCCACCCAAAAGCCGCGGGAACGCCATAAGACAAAACCCACGCTGGCCTCTAAAAAAAGAAGGCTGGAGAGTAAACACCACCGCACCGAGACCAAATCCTTAAGGTCAAAGCCAGAACTGGATAGTGATTAATGAGGCGAAGACTTACCAGTCAGATGCAGGTAGATTATCCCGGTCAAGACCCAGTTCCTCCCGGGATTTAAGCATTATTCTCTCAAGATAATCGTGGAATTCCCGGCGTTCACCTTCATTTAAGATGCCGAGTATTCTGCGAATCGGCCCGCCCTTACGGCTTACCTCCAGGGCTTTCTCTCCTTTTTTAGTGAGAGCAACTCTGACCATATTCTTGCGTTCCAGGTCCTTAACTTTGGAAACCAGACCTTTTCTTTCCATACGATTGACCAGAGCTGAGATGGTATGAGGCTGGCGGACCAGCTTCCGGGAGATCTCGGCAGGAGTACCTTTGTTGTCCAGTTCCTGAGCGATCATTAGCACCTGAGCTTGTTCAGGTGTCATATTATATCTCTGAAGCTCTTTTTCCCTCACTCTGAAAGATAAGTATCTGGCACGAGCGAACAGAAAATAGAGCTCCATGAATTCATCTGCATTGATTTCCTTTCGGGATTTGTCTCCAACATCCATTTTAACCATCGGTTTTATCCTTTCCTGACAATTTGAACGTAACACATTATTTTAATTGAGAACATTCGGCGAACCGAGACGGGACTGATAGTCCAGCGCCGTAAGATATCCTCCATAAAAACCCACCGCCATTAATATCAGATCATGCATATACAATTTTTTCTTCCGGTTTAATAACAGTTCGAGGCAGAACTTTTCCGTCGCTGCGAGCGAGTCATTTACCCTTATTCTCTCTTTGTCATTTAATAATAACTGGGGATTACAGCTAATTCCCTCTTTAAATTCTACTAGATATTCCTTAATTAGACCCTCAGTAGCAATATCTTCGTCTTTCCAGTTGCTCATGACAACTCCTAAATACAGGCACATAAGTGTCTATAATTTGCATTATAATACAAACAAGTTCAACCGTCATCATTTTCCCAACCGGACGGTTGAAAAAAAACCGGGGCGACCGCAAAGGCCGCCCCAGTGCCAAATCAGAAGGATTAGTCCGAATAATGTCTATTCGATTTCAAGCTCCTGTAACTTAGCAGGTGAAGGTACTCCCTGCTCATCCCAGCCCATCAGGGAGTAATAAAATTTCCGGCCTTCATCAATCTTCTTCCGGTCAAGAGCTGTTTTAGAAAGAACTCCGTCTGTCTTGGGTTGGAAGAAGCGTGCCGGCAGGACATCATCTGCGGCCGAGAGTCCCTGATTGATATTGAATACCCTGGCCAGAGTGATGATTCTTTCCGCAGCCCGCATCAGCTCAGGAACAGTGGTATTCCACCCTGTTACCGCATTCATTACTTTAACCCTCACGTCCCAGCCATAGGGAAGGAAATTACAGGTAACCATGGCATCTCCCAGAATTGCATTGAGATGGGTAAGCTTCACAAATCCCACCTTTTTGGGCCCTGTATCTTCAACCGTCAAAGGTCCGAAGACACCGAACATATTAAACCCGGCCAGAGTCTGCGGGTTTTGCAATGCCACATCATGCGGCCCCCAGCAGTGATCGGCGCCATGGGGATTGAGCATGAAAGAATAACCCAGGCCAGGCTTCAACCGGGGTTCATGCATACCGGGTTCAAGACCCTTAACATGCATGGCAAACGCTTCAGATCCCTTGCCGATCTTCTTTGAAAGGCGAGCCGTCCCCTCAGCCAGAAGATTACCGAATCCTTTCCGGAAAGCAATTAATTCGATGCATTTCAGCATGGCATCTACGTTACCGAATTTCAATTCAAGACCATCAGTATCTTTTGTAGTGAGCAACCCTTTCTCAAAGCATTCCATGGCGAAAGCGATAGTGCTGCCAGTAGATATCGTATCCAATGAATAAGCAGTACAGCGCTCATTAGCTTTGACAATGGCTTTAACGTCATTGACACCGCAATCCGAACCAAAGGCCGCAATGGTCTCATATTCAGGTCCACCATAAGCCGGGTCTACGCTCATTGGTCCGTCAAAACCAACTCCTTTTTTACAACGAACAAAACAGGCATAGCAGCCGTCCATATGATATTTCATATTATCTTTCATATTGCCGACATGAATCTTGGCCAGGTCTGGGAAAAGTCCGGCCTGAAAATTACGAACGGGCAGATTTCCCATAGTTTCGAAGGGCATCGTATCCGGACCGCCGGTGCCGAATTCCGACAAAAACTTATGCAGAGGTGTGGGGTTAGCCACCAGCCACTGTCTGACTTCTTTAAAGGACTCTTCATTTGCGACCTTGGGAGCAGGTTTGGTACCTCTGACGGCTACCGCTTTCAGGTTCTTGGAACCCATAACAGCACCCAGTCCGCCTCTGCCGGCAGCGTCATGGAGACCGCACATAATGCAGGCATAAAGGACCTTATTTTCTCCAGCCTGCCCGATCATGGCTAGCTCAACCTTTTCGTCCCCTAAATCTTGCCGTATAGCGGTCTGAGTTTCTTTCGTATCTTTACCCCAGAGATGACTGGCATCTTTAATTTCGACGTTGTCATCTTTCACCCACAGATAGCAGGGGTTGGCAGACTTACCTTCGACGATAATAACATCGTAACCCGCTCTTTTGAGTTCAGCCATCCAGTGACCGCCGGCTTCGGACTTGGCGATACCGCCGGTAGAAGGAGATTTGGCACCAATGCAGTGACGCGCCGCTCCAGCTAGCGCGAGTCCCGAAATCGGACCCAGGGCGAAAATAATTTTATTATCGGGTGATAGAGCGTCAACTCCTCGCTTGAGTTCTTTCCACAGATAGTAGGTAATAAAACCCGCCCCGCCAATATATCTTCTGCAAAAGAGGGGGTCTAATTCCTCAGTACTTATCTTCCGGTCGGTAAGATTTACTCTTAAAACTTTACCGGTGTAGCCGCCTGGCATTACCTTATCCATTAATATTAATCTCCTTTTATTCAGAACTTTTTTTACCGTCTAATGCTAGATTAAGACAATTCGTACAATAAATCAAGCCAAAAATATAAAGATTGTGCTTTATGTTAAATAATAGGGCTTAGAGAAACATTCTTTTGGAATCATAAAAAGTCATGATGCGTTCGCAATGAAGATATAATTTAATGGATGGGTCCTGATTTAACCTGAATTTAGCTTGAAACCTGATATTTCGGTTTTCTTTTTCTCTGATAATCCAGGCTCAAGACTACCCAATCGCGGGAGAGCTTCTTGCCTTTGAGTTTTCCACTTGCCAGCAAACGCCTGACCTGGCTGGAGCCAATACCGAGCTTTTTAGAGGCTTCACGGACGCTGTGCAGATTATAGTCCAGGCTGAATACGAGCCAGTCTCTGCCTAACTTCTCGCCTTTGATTTCATCTTTCCGTAAAAGTCTTCTCACCTGGTCCGGACTGATGCCTAATTTCTCGGATGCTTCTTTTACGGTATACATTTCAATTAACTCTCTAATTACATTATATCAGCGTATGGAGATTTATGGGATTAAGCGGTCAAGCAAACTAGCAAATGCGAGGAAGCAACTCGCCGCTAAGCATGTCTATGATACGGGAAGCGCCGAGACGGGTCTTCATTATCACACGACCTGGATGGTCTGATATCACTTCGCCGATAATAACACTCTCTTTTCCGAATGGACATCGCTTCATGGATTCCAGAATAGCCTCGGCATCTTCCGACGCCACGACAGCCACCAGCTTACCTTCGTTAGCCACATAAAGGGGATCAAGTCCCAGCATTTCGCAGGCAGACCGGACGGACTCTCTTACAGGTATGCGGTCTTCAAATAATCGCATGCCTACTTGAGATTGAGCGGCACTTTCGTTAAGCGCAGTGGCCAGACCTCCTCGTGTAGGATCGCGCATGCTGTGGAGGGATTCCGCATGTTCCAGCATCTCCGATACCAGCGAATTCAAAGGGGCACAATCGCTTTCCACCGGGATTTTAAACCGCAAATTCTCTCTCTGTGCCATTACTGCAACTCCATGATCGCCCACCGGACCGCTGAGGATGATTTTATCTCCCGGACGGGCGTTAGAGCCGGAAATATTAACCCCCTCAGGAATAACTCCTATACCAGCAGTATTGATAAAGAGCTTATCGGCACTGCCGTGGTTGACCACCTTGGTATCTCCTGTGACAATATTGACTCCGGTATCCCTTACGACCTGATGGATTGAGGCTAAAATGCGTTCCAGATCTTCTATGGGCAGGCCTTCTTCGATAATAAGTGACAGGCTCAGATAAAGCGGTCTGGCACCCACTACTGCCAGGTCGTTGATAGTCCCGCAAACAGAGAGTTTACCTATATCCCCGCCGGGAAAAAAGAGAGGGCTGACCACAAAACTATCGGTGGTAAAAGCTATCCGGCCGCAGAGATCGAAAATGGCGGAATCATCCATTCTGGCTAGCAAAGGATTTGCCAGAGAAGGGAAAATGGTTTTTGAAATCAGTTCGTGGGTCAATTTGCCACCGCTGCCATGAGCCAGAAGGATCGTTTTATCCATGAGTTTCTCCATTAATTAATGCTGCAAATAACTTAATATCGTGCAATCGATTCAATCTGCAGCCTTATTGATCTCTCCCATCGAGGAAGAGAAACTACTGTAAGGAATTGATTATTCAGTATATAAATTATAGGCGGCACAGGCTCCTTCAGAAGACACCATACAGGGCCCTACGGGGTGCTCGGGAGTGCAGTTTCGACGAAATAGTGTGCATTCAGAGGGGGTTTTTATCCCGCGCAAGATCTCTCCGCAAAGGCAGCCGGATGGATCGCACGTTCCGACACCGGAAAAATCAAAAACTTTTGAGGCGTCAAATTCACCAAATTCGGACTTCAAACTCAATCCGCTCTCTGGCACCAGCCCGATTCCGCGCCAGTTAGCCCCGACGATATCAAAAACCTGTGACATCAACTTTAAAGCCATCTCATTTCCTTCATGACGCACCGCCCGGCGATAAGCGATCTCAACTTCTGGATGACGGCTCTCAATTTGTTTGACCAGCATCTCAACCCCCAGGAGAATATCCAGAGCTTCGAAACCGGTCACCACGCAACCGACCTTATAATTGCGGGGGATGTATTCATAAGGCCGCGAACCGATAATGGCGCTGACATGGCCGGGGCAAACGATTCCATCAATATGGGTTTCTCCGGCATCCAGAATCACTTTCATCACCGGAGGAGTCAGTTTATGAAAAGAATAGACCAGATAGTTTTTTAGATTCTCCTTTCGAGCCTGGAGGAGGGAGGCGGCGATGGTAGGTGCCGTGGTCTCAAAACCAATGCCAATCATGATCACTTTTCGGTCCGGACACCGGCGGGCGAGGTCCAGAGCTTCCAGGGCAGAATAAACAATGCGGATATCATTTCCCTCTGCTCGCGATTGCTGAAGGCTGGAGCGATTTCCTGGAATACGCGTTAAATCACCGAAGGTCGCCGTAACCACTCCGGGTTGACGGGATAGGGCCACGATTTTATCGATATCGGAAGCTGTAGTAACACAAACAGGACAGCCGGGGCCGGAGAACATGGAAACAACTTCCGGCAAAAGTTGACGCAGACCAAACTTGAGGATGGCGACAGTATGGCCGCCGCAGAACTCCATCAGCCTGACGGGCCGGGTAGAATGACGGCGGATATCCTGAATAATTTTGTCAGCCAGATAAGCTTCATCGGTCTTCATCGGTTCCCAACTCTTCCATCTGACGGAGCATAGCTATTGTCTGTTCCGCTTCTTCCGGATCAATAATGCTGATCGCATAACCCGTATGTAAAAGGACATAGTTGCCGACTTTGACTTCAGGGGTCAAACTAATGCTGGCGGCATAAATGGTTCCGCAGGATTCCACTTCAGCTTCATCACCGTTAATAGATTTAACCCTGACGGGGACGGCTAAACACATGTTAGTTGTTAGTTCTAGGTTGTAAGTTTTAAGTTTCGAAAAAGGGTGTTGGAAAGACGTAAGACGTACAACTTAAAACGTAAAACTTATTACTACTCCTTATTTCCCAAAATAATTCGCGATAACTGCCTGGCCAAGAGAAATGGCGCCATCATTGCAGGGCACCTGCCGGTGAAGTAAAACTGTCAGACCCTCTTCTTTCAGCCCCTCAACAACTTGATTGAGCAATCGGCGGTTCTGAAACACTCCTCCGCTTAAAGCAACCTGATGGATACCGTTCTCCAGGCTGATATCCCGACACAATGAAATTATAACCCGAGTCATCGTATTATGAAAACTCGCCGAAATATTAGCCGCCGGAACACCCTGCCGGATGTCGCCGAGGACCTCTGCAAGCATCTCTTTAATCCGAATTATCCGCATTCCATTTTCAATTTCAATATTAAAGGGATACAGGACGTTCACCAGATCATGCGCTAACGCTGACTCCAGATCAATGGCCGCCTGACCTTCATACTCTACCTGCTGCCTGATACCCAGGAGTGAGGACACCACATCAAACAACCGGCCGCAACTGGAGGTAAAGGAAGTATTAATTTGCCGATCGACCTGCTGCTTTATCAGGTCGATCTCCAGGCTATCGACTTCTTTTAGGGAGGGCAAATCCCGGCTGAGAGCTTCAGAACCAAACAACGCATAAAGATAACCGATGGCTGCCCGGTACGGCTTCTGTATAGCAGCATTCCCTCCGGGTAAAGGTAAATATTCAAAATGGGCTTTTCTCTGAAATCCGCAGGAGTCCGCTACCATAAATTCGCCGCCCCAGACATTTCCGTCCGTGCCGTAGCCGGTACCGTCCAGGGCGACGCCGATGACCGGACTTTGAACACCGTTTTCCGTCATACAGCTTACAATATGGGCATGATGGTGCTGAACACGGACAAGAGGGAGATGATGTTTTTCAGCCTCGGCTTCCGCCCACCGGTCCGACAGATAATCCGGATGCAGATCACAGACCAATATTTCCGGCTGAATACGGAAGAGTTTTTCATATAACCGGACCGTATTTTCAAAATGTTCCAGCGTCTCCTCGTTTTCCATATCTCCAATATGTTGGCTGACGAAAGCATGATTATCACGCGTAAGGCAAAAAGTATTCTTCAACTCTCCGCCGCAGGCCAGAACCGGTCTTGATTGAAAAGGAAGGCGCACAGGATAGGGGGCATAACCCCGGGCTCGCCTGACCATGCGCGTGGTACCCTGTTCTACAGTTACAACGCTGTCATCGTAACGGGAATAGATATCCCGGTTATGTACGATAAAATAATCGGCAATTCCCCGCAGCCGCCGGAGGGCTTCTGCATTGTCTTTCGCAATAGGTTCCTCACTAAGGTTACCGCTGGTCATTACCAGAGGCAGACCGGTCTCCTGTACCAGCAGGTGGTGCAGAGGGGTGTAAGGAAGCATTACCCCAAGATGATCAAGGCCGGGAGCAACGGAGGGTGCCAGTATCCATTTCCCAGTAGGCGGAATTATTTCCAATAATACAATCGGACTGGAGGAAGAAATCAGGGCTTCCGCTTCTTTTTCCTTAACCCGGCAATACCTTTTAACCTCATCCAAATCTTTCATCATCACAGCAAAAGGTTTGGAAGAACGTTTCTTTCTGTCTCGCAGAAGTCTCACAGCCGTATCATCAGATGCATCACAGGCCAGTAAGAAACCACCCAGGCCTTTTACTGCCAGAATTTTTCCTTCCTTCAACAATTGAGCAGCACAGGTAATCACATCTTCGGCATTAACGTTCTTCCCTGAAGAATCTACTATTTCCAGCCGGGGACCGCAGACCGGACAGGCGTTGGGCTGGGCATGGAAGCGGCGGTCAGCAGGATCATCGTACTCTCGCTGACAGACCGGGCACATCCTGAAACGCTCCATTGTGGTATGAGGACGGTCGTAAGGGATATCCTCGATGATGGTAAAACGCGGACCGCAGTTCGTGCAGTTGGTAAAGGGATAATGATAACGGCGGTCAGCCGGATTAAAGATTTCAGCCCGGCATTCCGGGCAGGTGGAGAGGTCCGGGGAAACAAGCTGGTATTCATTTTCCTTGACCAGACTGCTCAGAATTTCAAATCTGGTATGACCTTTAGAAGCAATTGAGACATCAGAGATAGATTCTATACGGGATTGGGGCGGGGGACTATTTCTGAGATCGCTCGAGAATCGGTCAAGGCTTTCCCCAGGACCTTCCACCTCTATGGTGACGTCGCCGGAGGTATTGCAAACCCAACCGGCCAGTCCGTAGGTTTTCGCCAGTTGATAAACGAAAGGACGGAATCCCACTCCCTGGACTACTCCCCGAACATGAATCCGCCGCGCCTGGATCGTCATCATCTCAGGCACTCTTGAGCAGCGATTCCAGCCAGGCAATCCAGGCATCCACACCCTCGCCGTTACGGGCGGAGAGAGGGAATAAGCAGGCCTGGCGGTTCATGCCGGTCACGGCTTTAGTAAATTTTTCGATATCAAAATCTGACAGGGGAAGATAGTCCATTTTACTGATGATAACTGCATCTACAGTGCTGAACATCAAAGGATATTTGTAAGGCTTATCGTCGCCCTCAGGAATGCTTAAAAGCATAATATTTTTTTGCGTGCCGATTTTAAATTCTGCGGGACAGATGAGGTTACCCACGTTCTCAATAAAAAGAAGGTTCAGGTCTTTTAGAGACAGCTTATCCAGAGCATTGCTGACCATATTGGCATCAATATGACACTGGCCGCCGGTATTTATTTGAATCGCCGGAATGCCCTCCCGGCTGATCTTATCCGCATCGATAGTTGAAGCGATGTCAGCCTCTATAACCGCAATTTTTACTTTAGCCTTCAAGCGTTTTAGAGTCTCCAGTAAAAGAGTGGTCTTTCCCGCTCCTGGAGATGACATGATATTGATCGCCAGAACTTTGTTCCGATCAAGAAGCTCCTGATTTTTAGCAGCAATCTGATCGTTGGCGCTTAAAATATTCTGCAATACCGTTACTTTCATTATTCTACCTCTAGGCTCTCCAGGTAAAAATCCTTTCCGGCGATAATCTCCACATCCCATTCTCCGCACTGCGAGCACTGCCAGTTTTCGCCGGCCGGGGTAAATTCGTGACCGCAGTTCCGGCAATGGACTTTCATCGGCACCCGCCGGAATGATAATCGGGCTCCGCTAGCGATGCTGTCCCGGCTCAGAAGATCGAAATAGAATTGGACACAATCGTCGACGATGCTGGACATGTCCCCGATGACAAGATTAATGGACTTTATCCTAGTAGCGCCGGCCTCAGAAGCCTTACTGACAGCGATATCTAAAACCTGTTGAGTCACACTAAGTTCGTGCACTTCAATAGTCTACAGCTTTAAGTAAATAGTTTTACGGAAAAGGAATTTAGACGGGTAATTAAACACTAAATACTGCTTCTTTTCATCTAAATTATATAACTTGACTATGTTTAAGTCTAATAAGAATCAAGACGGAGGTAAGAGTGCAGCTGTTAATTTCCCGCCCGAGAAGAGCTTACCGAGGACTTAATCTGGACGATCAGCATAGCTGCCAGCACGCAGACGGCGCCGATAACCGTCCGTAATGTCAACTGGTTGCCGCCGATGGCGACTGCAAATATTCCCGCGAAAACCGGTTCCATGGTCATAACGACGGCGGCGCGGGTCGGTGAGACCAGCGCTTGGGCCCAGGTCTGCACCAGGAAGGCTGCCGCGGTAGCAAGCACAGCCGTTATGCCAATGGCCAGCCATACTCCAGGGTCCGGAGGAAGCATAATGCCGCCGGGTGCAGAAGCAATAAGCGATATTACTGCCACAGTTGAAATTTGAATTAAGGTGAGGCCGTAAGTCTCGTGCTGGTAAGACCATTCACCCAGACCGACAATATGGATGGCAAAAAAGATGGCGCAGGCTAGTGTCAGTGATTCACCGATGCCCAATGACCATCCGTGCAGGCTGAGCAGCGCCAACCCGAATATGGCCAGTAATACGGCCAGCCAGGTGTTACGGCTAATTTTATGGCGGAGTACCAGCCAGGCGATCACCGGAGTAAGGACCACAAACATTCCGGTAATAAAACCTGAAACGGCAGCCGAGGCAGAGAGAAGTCCAAACGTCTGGGCGATGTACCCTGATCCCAGCGCTATTCCCAATAAGAAGCCATGCACCAGACTGCGGCGGGTAATGTGTTTCAAACAGGATGGACGCAATATCAGCATTATTAAAGAGGCTATGGTGAACCGCACCGCCAAAAAGTCCATCACCGGCATGCGTATTACGGCATTCTGGACGATCAAAAAGGTGGAACCCCAGACGGCGGTGACTGACACCAGCGCGGTTAAAGCCAATACCGGTGATGATTTCCAATTACGGGACATATCTTCTCCGTTCATGTACAGAAGGGGGTTTTAGAAACAGCGACAAAAACAAACCCGCAAAACCGATAATAGCGGTCAAGAAAAAAGCAATTTGATAGCTGCCGTAAAGATCGAAAATATATCCCGCTATGAGCGGCCCTACCGCCGCACCAACAGTCAGTCCGAAATCGATAATGGATAAGATTACCGCATTATCCTTAAGACCGAAAAGCCAGACGCTGAGAATAGTCTCAGACACTCCGATGCTGCCATAAGCCAACCCGAAAATGGCGGCAAAAAGGTACAGTTGCCAGAAATCACGGGAAATGTTCAGCCAGATCAAAGCCAGTACGCTCAGCACCAGAAAAACAACTGTGCTTCTCTTAACCCCGGTCCTGTCAGATATAATGCCGGTGCCCAGCCCCCCCACTATGGCAACACCTCCGATAACTGCGACGATGCCGGCGGCAGCGATAGAAGAAACACCTAATAACAATGCCTGCGGTATGATATGTACAAAAATGGTATACGCGCAGAATCCGCAGCAGAAGAAAATAACAGTTGCCATCCAGAACTGAGGAGTACGGAGTGCCTCCCCTGCAGAGTAACCCCAATTAGTCCCCCGGGCTGGATCTTCCGTTCTCACCGGACCTCCATCCGGAAATTCCGCGATTTGAGAAGGATCGCGCTTCATAAATTGAGACAATATAGTGCCTGTGACCAATGTGATAATGCCGATGATGGCAATAGATAAACGCCACTGATACTGGGAAATCAGCCAGTTTGCGACAGGAGGGAAAACGATAGTGCCAGCCCCAGATCCGGTCAGGACGATAGCGACCATTAATCCTCTTTTACGGGAAAACCATCGGGAAACGGTCGAAAGCACCGGTACCCAGAAACCGCTGGTCCCTACCCCAATGATAATTCCATAAATCAGATAAAACTGCCAGATGGAGCTTATAAGAGCCATCAAAATATAGCCCGCTCCCAGGACCAGAGAGCAAACGGTCATGACCAGACGGGGGCCGAATTTATCCGTGATTCTGCCGAAGGGAATAGCAGCCAGTCCGGAAATAACGGTACAGACTGAGAAGGCGCCGGAGGTAGCTGCCCGCGTCCACTGGAATTCGTTCAACAGCGAGTCAAAAAAGACTCCAAAGGAGTTGTACGTGCCCCAGACGATGATAGCGGTAATATAGCAAAAAGTGACTATTTTGTAACCGTAAAATAGATGAGACCCTTTTTTCAAATTGGTGCCCGTAGTATACTGACTCAAATGATCTTCTCGAATAAATTATGAAATTTTTATGCAGCTTATACTTGTAGAATTTTACTGAGGAAGAGTTTGGTGCGCTCCTGGGTTGGGGAATTAAAAAGTTGTTCGGGAGGGGCTTCCTCGATGATCTGCCCTTCATCCAT
>DEUU01000430.1:927-4875 GCA_002362735.1 Dehalococcoidia bacterium UBA3254 | reverse complement strand
CTGGTTAACATGAAAATAAACCTTTACACCTGACGGTAAGGCGTTGGATTCGATCAGGATTTCGATTCGCCCTGAATTATTTATTATGTCAATTGACTGAGGTCCCATATTGAATAGCAGGTCGATAGCTGCCATATTCGGCTCAAAACCCGTATACCTTTGCTTGTACTCCGGATGAGTAAAATTGGAAAACTTGCAACCCAGGTTACTGCACTCGAATTTTTCCATCTCCAGATAGCCTTTGCCGCTCGGACCGGATAAATACGAATTAGCCTCGATGTTCTTAAGGACGGCAATAATCATATCAGTGTGACTTAAACTTTGGTCGATATCCAGGTCGCTGGCCATTATGATTTCTACGTTGATATTAAAACATTTCAAAAGGTAACGAATAATCTCCATGTTTATTTCTGAGAGATAATGGAAATCTCTGTGGTACAATCCCTCGAAAAAATCGGCATAGTCGCGGAAGAAATCGGTCTTGATGTAGTTGCGATAGATTGTTTGCCAGTGTATCTCCCGCCATTTTTTATCGGATGGCAATTCAACGTCCTTTATTTTCGCCCTGGCGAATTCCTTACTAATAGGGATGGTAAGGTAGCCGGTTCCAGTATTGGTTCTGATTTTATTTCTATGTATAACTCCATCTTTGGTGTATTGGAATGTGTCCATGATTACAAAACAGTCACACATTTTTACCTTACTAAATAATCCGATCCAGGGTAAATAATTCGGCTGATGCATCGTTACCAGATTTCTCATTGGCATTTACCTCCGATCTTTAAACCAGTCCGGCAATCGGGCAGCGTCACCTTTAGAGAATTCAAAACATAATCTACTTCCTCGTCTGTCATTTGTTGATATATCGGCAGACAGCAGGTGCGTCCAAGTATAGTATCAGCAATTGGAAACGCTCCCGGTTTGAATCCAAAAAGCCTTTGATAAAGCGGTTGCAGGTGACAAGGAGGATCATAAATCGAGCCTATTCCTACACCGAAGTCACTCTGCATCTTATCTATAAACAAACGCTTGTCGAAATCCGGGGAAAGACGAACAGGATATTTGTAATAAGAATGACGAATCCGGGGAGGTACTTCGTATAATTCCAGTCCTTCTGATTTAGAAAGAGCGCTGGCATACTTGCTGGCTATCTTGTTGCGGCGTGTGACATTCGCCTCCAGGTTTCTTAATTGTTGAATGCCCAACACCGAGTTTATCTCAGGCATGAGCCAGTCATAACCCAGGTTAACAATATGGTGTAGTCCATTGCCTACGCCATAATGACGGAGGCTAATGGCATATTCGGCCAGGGCATCATTATTAGTGGTCAACATGCCCCCGACCCCCGTCGTCATAACTTTAGTGGGATAAAAAGAAAAACACCCCGCATCTCCGAAGCTTCCCGTTTTTTGCCCATTTATGGTGGCTCCGTGGGCGTGAGCTACGTCTTCAACCAAAAAAAGACCTCTTTCACGACAAATAGCCAGGATTTCTTCTGTCTCGGGACAGGGTAGGCCGGCAATGTGCACCACGATCACTCCTCTGGTTTTAGGCGTAATTCGTTTTAGCATGTCAGACGGATCCAAACACAGAGTTTCAGGTTTAATATCCGCCAGAACGAGGGTCCCGCCGTTATATATCACCGAATTTCCCGTAGCAATAAAGGTATTGGTCGGTACGATCACCTCTTGGTTGGTAATATCGTAATACCGCATGACAATCTCCAAAGCCGCGGTGCAAGAACTCAAAGCGACAGCATGTTTTACCCCGCAATATTCCCGAAAAGCCTCCTCAAATTTGGTAGTATAAGAGCCTAATATCAAACGACCGCTTTTTAAAATAGAACGGATTTCGCTTGAAATCGTCTCAATATCATCTTCACTGAAGTAAGGCTTGGTAGAAGGAACTTCCATATTAACCTCCTGAATAGTTCCGGCTAGTAAACCAGGCGGGCTAGCTCAAAGGCCTCTGCGTAGGGAAGATCCAGTTGAGCTCCTCGTGTGGTAGCCAGCGCCCGTATAAAATTCTCATGCATATAATTCCGGTCATATTGTGACTTATACGCTTTGAGACAGTTTATCTTTTTTTCCAGGTGTTCCGGATTCAATTTGACAAAAATATCGGTCGTAAAGGTTAAATTATTCCAGGGTTCTTCGTATCCCCAAATGGAAGCGTCCCTCTTAAATGCCCTGAGGGCTTCCCAGTATATCACCGCATGATCCTGGTGTACGTCATTGGATGTCGGAACCATAACCAGGTCCGGTACAATCTCTTTTTTGAGTCGAACTAAGTCTTCCAGTATCTCTTGTCTGTGAATCGGGAACATTCGTACCTGATAATCTAATTGAATAACGAATCCTGGCTTGAGTCCCATGGTTTTGACGGAGTTGAGGCACTCGTTTCTCAGAGTACATTCCGGCATTCCTGGAGGGACGGAGGTTTCACAGCCGGAAAAAATTACGAAAAAGACATCTTTATTTTCCTGGAGGAGACGGGCAATCGTTCCACCCGCTCCCAATTCTCCATCGTCTGTATGGGGACTTAGCACCAGTATCTTTTGGAAGTCAAATTTCACGTCTAGGCCTTTAAAGACTCTTCTACGCAGCCGACAATTTCTTGTACCTGTTCCGGACTAATTTCGGGGTACATCGGAAAGGAAAGTACCTGCGCTTGAGCTAATTCACTTTGGGGAAAATCACCCGGTTTGTAGCCCAGGCTCTTATACGCTTCCTGGAGATGTAAAGAAACCGGATAATAGATTGCGGTGTCGATACCCCTTGAGGATAAATATTTCCGTACTTCATCACGTTTTCCTGGATGATTATGCAACCGGACCGTATAGTAGTTGGCAGAGGTTCTACTATGACCGGCGATATAGGGGGGTTCAACCCCTTCTATTTCACTAAGGAGATAGGTATATAACGCGGCTCTCTGACGGCGCAGGTCACTCCATTTATCCAGATATCTTAACTTGACCCGGAGTATGGTAGCTTGCAGGGCGTCCAGGCGGCTATTGAAACCCACCATGGCGTGATAGTAACTGGTTTTTTGCCCATGCTGTCTCAACATTCGGGCAGTTTCAGCTATGGCCGAGTCGCTGGTAATAACCATACCGGCGTCTCCAAAGGCTCCGAGGTTTTTGGAGGGGAAAAAACTAAGACAGCCCACATCGCCTAGCGAACCCACCTTCTTTCCTTTATATTCGGCGCTGAGAGCCTGAGCACAATCCTCAACGATTTTGAGATTATATTTTTTGGCTAGCTCCAATATAGGACCCATTTCAGCCGATTGGCCAAATAAATGGACCGGGATAATCGCCCGGGTTTTCGGAGTAATTCGCTCTTCTATCCGGCTCGGATCAATATTGTATGTTTGCGGATCGATATCGACGAACACCGGCCGCGCTCCGCAATGTGTAATGGCCTCAGCAGTGGCTATGAAAGTGAATGGCGTGGTAATCACTTCGTCACCGCTTCTTATACCGCTGGCCTTGAGGCCGAGTATCAAGGCATCGGTGCCTGAAGCCACACCGATGGCAAATTTGGTGCTGCAGTAGTCCGCAATTTCATGTTCCAGAGCTTCCACTTCAGGGCCAAGGATAAACCTTCCTGATTCAAAAACCTTTTGAATGGCGATATCCAGTTCGGGTTTGATCGACATATACTGGGCGGTAAGATCGGTCATGGTTATATGCATTATTTTTTCTTCCTCCACTAGGGTTCTATTTATCTTCATATACTGCCGATTAATTCGCTACAAGTACTCAAACCTACTCAAACATATCAATCTACACTCTAAACAATCCTTCCGGATTATCTTCACACCGGATTATCCCAGGGGTTAGAAAAGTGAAAACGAATTACCGAAAGATGGTTAAGTGTAGATCGTATTCGATATGCAAAAAATGATCATAGTTGGGCTAAAAATGATAGGAAAAGGTGGGTTAAG
>DEUU01000430.1:0-654 GCA_002362735.1 Dehalococcoidia bacterium UBA3254 | reverse complement strand
AAATTAATATTAGACATATAAGTATGTGTGGGATAGTTGGATATGTAGGGCAGCGAGAAGCACAACCAATACTGCTGGATTGTCTTGGCAAGCTGGAGTACCGCGGTTATGATTCTTGTGGCATAGCAATTTGTAGCGATAGTATGGACGGTTACAAAGATGCCGTTCGGGTGGAAACGTTGCAGAAGTATTCTCCTATAATAAACGGAACGATAGGAATCGGACATACTCGATGGGCTACCCATGGTCCACCCAGTGCAAGCAACGCTCATCCTCATTATGACTGCTCGGGTAAAATAGCGGTAGTGCATAATGGCATTGTCGTGAATTACCAATCACTGAGACAGAAACTGGCTTTAGAGGGACATCATTTTCTTTCGGAAACAGACACCGAAGTGATACCTCACCTCATAGAAAGCTATTATCAGGGGGACCTGGTAAAAGCAGTTGAGGCAGCCTTAAAAGAAGTCGAAGGGACATATGCAATATTGGTTTTGATGCAGAGTCATGATACTCTAATAGCCAGCAGGAAGGACAGCCCTCTCGTAATTGGCATGGGTGACCACGAGAAATTTATCGCTTCAGATGTGCCCGCGATTTTAGGTTATACCAACCAGGTAGTATATCTGGAAGACGGAGCTATAGCCGTTCTTT
>DEUU01000029.1 GCA_002362735.1 Dehalococcoidia bacterium UBA3254 | reverse complement strand
CGCAGGGTACTGCTTTTCTGGAATCGTGGCCTTGTTTTGAGCTTCCCCGCTTCTGGGACACATTCCGTTCACTGCTGAGGTTAGCTTCCCAAAATCAGAAAAAACGCTGATCTCTCCCTGTTTATCCCGGGTATGATATAAAATATTAGTGTGAATATCAAAGTAGCATTTTCAGCGTCTACCATTATCATGAGTAAAGGAGGTGTGAAATCGAAGTTACATATGGAGCCAGAGTAGAAGATAAAAACGGAAAACCTTTAGGAACCGTCAATAATATCATGCGAGATAGCTGGACGGGTGAAATCAAAAAATTCAGTGTCAATGCGGATCAGATTGATACCGTCCTGTTCTATTCACCCAATGATGTTAGCGAAGCATCCGAGAGCAATGTAAAACTGAACATCGCCTTCGGCGAGGTAAATTTGGCTATCCAGTTCGGAGCCAGGGTATTCGATAAAAACGATCAATATATCGGGACGGTGGACTATCCGGTAAGCAACTCTTTTACGGGAAAGGTGGAAAAATTTAAGGTTAAGCCGGTTTCCGATCAAGAAGCATTAATATTTTCGATCGAAGATGTTGAAAAAGTCACTCCGGATGAAGTAAGGCTAAAAATAGCCCTGGCAAAAAGCCCATAATACCCACAATTTATAGCTCAGTTAAAACGTCTAACTGATTAACAGCCTGAGATAATGCGGGTACTAAAGTGAATTATTTACAGTTAACGTTCAAACAACGAATTATTTCACCAAAAATCGATTAAAAGGGTAAAAACGGCCGTAAAAATTTGCCACAATTACACCTGTTTTGACATATCCTCAAATGTAGTCAGAACAAGCTAACAGGTTAGTGAATGACGAATGTGTCTAATAATTTACTTTAAGCCAGCCTGAGATTATGCTGCCAAATGCTCCTTCTCTCGCCTTAGCCCAGGCCTGTGCTTGATTCTTCATGGACTCGGAAGTCTGGTTACTTGTCCAATACTCAATCTTCTTGATCTTCAATCCCGTATCCTCGGCCGGGATCATATGATAAATTGCGGAAGCATAAAACGATCCCAGTACTCCATCCGTTTCGCTTACAAGCTGATCAAAGAATTTGACGGAGACAATCATTTTCCTCAAATCAATTGCATAAAACTCCGGTTTGAATACTTCACTTAAACCGGGATGCAAAAACATCATCAACAGACCCTCGCGTCCCGCTCTCTCCGAAGTAAAATCAGCACCCTGCGGTAAGGTATAGTAAATATATTCAAAATCATCGGTAAAATACTTGCCTATTTTCGGTACGGACTCAACAGTTCCGGTCTTACCAACTATCTTAAAATACTCATCAAACCAGGCTGAGACGTTTTCGTATGTTATTTCCATATTTAAGACCTCCTATATTAGTAACTTGTCCGTTATTTACTATGAATATCTCGGGCACAAAATAAAGAACTTGTCGTTTTCGCGCCCATGAAGCACAGCTGATACCAATAGGGTACGAGTAATGCGATTCAAAATCTTGTTGTTGGGTCTTGGTTGAGCCATGGTCCCCAGTCTATGCGATAACAACAAGTACTCGACAAGAGTGTGTTGTTATCGCATAGACCGCATTATCGGCTATTTGTACTGTGTGTAAGGATATTTGGCGTTGGCTTCATCCGCGAGTTGTTTTATTTTGGCACCCACATCCCCAAACTTGCCCAGCGTATCCAGCGTAGACGGATAAACCAGCGCCTTCCACCTGTCGCGTTCTTCAGGTGTCAGGTAGATGCATTGTACTCCCGTCTTGGCCACATCAGGAATCTGTTGATAAAACAAATTGACATGTTTCTGAGATAAGTCCTCTGCCAGCGCGCCCATTTGAGTATCCAGCTTGGTTTTAACATCCTGTGGCATTTTGTTGTAAACATCTTTATTGATGGTGATTGCATATAAGGAACCCAGGCAATGACAAACCGTATAGTATTTAACCACTTCATACAATTTAGCTATCAGTATATACTGCGTATTCGCTGTTTTGGCATCTATTACCTTCTTTTGTAGATTCGTGTAATCCTCGGTAAATGGGGCAATTAGACCGTTAGCGCCGAGCGCCTTAAACAAGCCGACTGAAGCAGGAGTATCGCCGCCGATATTCATACCTTTCAGGTCTTCCAGTTTATTGATGGGTTTGCTGACCGACATGATATTGAGGGTCCCAACGAAAATGGACCCCAGGCTCTTCTGGTTGCATCTGTCCATCAAGACTTTATTGTATACTTCGTTAATACCCTTTAAGGCCATAGCATTAGCTTCGCCGTTATTATATAAGAAAGGTAATTCTGCCAGCTGGAATTCCTGTACTGCACCGGAGAACGCCGCCAGTGGGATAAGCCCGGCTTCAATAGCTCCGTCTTTGATGTTATCCAGCATCTCAGGAAGTTTAGCCAGAGTTTCACCGCCGAATACCTGCATTTTATAGGCGCCGTTGGTGCTGGCATTGAATTTATCCATCCCTTCCTGAACCCAATTCGTCAGGATGTCTCCATTGGGAACAGGACATGTTACCCGTATTAATACCTGTTTGGCGGCTTGAGTCTGTGGGGTGACAGATTGCTGGGGAGCAGATGAGGTAGGAGCTGAGGATTGTTGGCTGCAAGAGACACTTAAACTGAGAATTAAACTTGAGACCAGGAGCAGAGAAATGACGATAATGGATAGCCTTTTCATTACTATTTCCTCCTCTATTGATATTTTCAGGTAATTTTTGATTAAGAGAGCGAATATTGATTATTAAGAGGGAAAAAACAAAATAGCAGGTATCCCGGGATCTCTTTATTGTTATCTCATATAGCTAATTTCTCTTTGGGCAATATCGGCATAATTTTTCTTTCTAATTGTGTTGTTCTATGTCGATATTCTCAGGCGATATTCTTTATTAAAATATACTTCAATATTTTTGCGTAGTCAATCGCCTACACAACAGTTATCTGTAGAATGAATCAAGACCACTTGAAATTAAGTCCAATTTTTTTATCCTGATCCGGCTCTCTAAGCCAGCTAGAGAGGCACACCCC
>DEUU01000373.1 GCA_002362735.1 Dehalococcoidia bacterium UBA3254 | reverse complement strand
CGAGATGTTGTTGGCGAGCATGACGCATATATCTCTGATTGTGATTGCCGCTCGTATTGCACTGGCTGACAGTAACCAGTTCCCGCCATAATTCTAGCGAGTTAATCTCCATAGTAAATGTTTGCCTTTGAGAAATTTATATTATTTCCTGATAATACCAGTTGTACTCATCCGGTTCCTTGTTATCTTTACTTTTTAGTACCTTCAATCTTCTCAATTTTAATATCAGATAGATCTCTTTACCGATAATCAAATTCATTTCCCGAGACAATTCAACTGGCATCTCGGCTTTAAGGTTAATTTTATCAACTTTTATGCTGATTGTAGCCATATTAGTATTGGCTTCGATATTACTGATGACGCCCTTATAACGGTTGACAGAAGACCCAGGCGGTAAGACGTCTGAGATGTAGATATCCCGAGGTGAAATAGCAATTTTCCGTAAATCGCCCTCATCGTGGGGAATTACGATTTTCATCCCGCTGCAATTGACTTCCAGCAACCCTGGCACCAATTCCCGGCAAGAGTCGCACTTTAATAAGTTCAAGGAACCTGTAAAATTAGTTACTACATCACTTTGCGGGGAAAAGAAAATATCATCAGGATGGCCTACTTGAACGATTTCTCCAGAACTCATTATCGCCATCCTATCAGCCAGTTCCTCGGCTTCCAAATGATTGTGAGTAATATGGATAGTAGTGACTCCCAACTCCTGATGGAGCCTCCGTAATTCCAATCGTAAATATTTAGAGGTCTGTACATCCAGAGCACTTAGCGGTTCATCCATAAGTAAAATCCGGGGGGAAGTAGCCAAGGCTCGAGCTAAAGCCACACGTTGTCTTTCTCCTCCGCTTAAAGAATAGGTATCCCGATCAAGTAAATAATTAATACCTAAAAGGTCAGCCAGAGACAACACTCGTTTTTGGATATCTCGTCGGTCGTACTTTCCGCGTTTCAGCCCAAACTGGATGTTCTCGGCGACATTAAGAAAAGGAAAGAGAACATAGTCCTGGGGAACATAACCAATTTTGCGTTGTTCAGGCGATAGATATGTAACATCGGAGCCATCAATCCAAATTTGTCCTTTTTTTATTCTATGTAATCCTGCCAGGCATTCCAGAAACACCGTTTTCCCGGCCCCAGAAGGGCCTAGCACAATAAAATACTCTTTATCTTCTATGGTCAAATTTAGGTCTTTAAGAGAAAAATCTCCCAGTTGCATGTAGAGGTTCTTAACTTCTATCATATGCCATACCTGCGGCCGGTGATCAGGCGAATTAATAGCAAAGCAACCAACGATATTACCACCAATATAAGTATCAAAGCTACTGCCTGTTCGATGTTGGCGGAAGATAGGCTGAGGAAAATAGAAATTGGCAAAGTCTCGGTCTTCATAGCTGTGGCGCCGGCTAATGTCACGGTAGCGCCGAATTCTCCGACAGCTCTAGCCCAGGTCAGAACACCACAGGCGATCAACCCATTTCTGGCCAAAGGCAGGATCACTCTGAAAAAAGCTTCTAGTTTGCTGCAGCCTAGAGTGCGGGCTACCTGCTCGAACCGAGTGTCGATCCCATCAAAAGTCGATTTCAGCAGACGGATAGCTAATGCGCTAACAATGGTAAATTGGGCCAATACAACCCCGGGAACGGAAAAAACAAAGCGCAACACATTATTGTTGATAGCTGAACCTAAAGGCGTGTTAAAGAAAACCAGCAGTGCGGCGCCTATCGCGATAGGCGAGATTACAATAGGCAAGTCCAGCAAGCTGTCCACCAGACTTTTGCCAAAGAAGTTATTCTTGGAGATGGCGTAGGCTACCGGAATAGCAATGGCTACGGCCAGAATGGTAGTGATGGTGGCCGTAGCCAGACTCAGTTTGATCGCGAAGAGGGTGTCCGGAGACAAGATTGAGGAAGTGATAGCGCCCCAATCAGTATAAGATAAAAGAGAGACAATGATTATAACAAAAAACAGTGTCAAAATGACCAAGGCACTGATTGTGGCCAATCTGAAAACCCTATCCCCCTTAACTCCCTGTAGGTATTTTTGCATATTACAGCCTTATGTTAACTATTTAATCAGCGACTTGTATGAATCCGGTAGTATATATTCTCCACCGATCTGAGCATTGGGAGCATATTTATGGATTTCATCCTCGGTCACATCATAACCCCATTTCCGGAAAATGTCCTGACCGGTTGAAGACGTGAGAAAATCGATAAAAGCTGTCGCAGCGGCTTTTTCTTTAGCAAAAGTGGATATTGCCGCGGGAATATACCCCAATCTGGATAATTGCTCAGGTTTAAGATAAACAGTATCTATATTCCCGGGGTCCCAGGAGTGAAACACACTCCATCCCATAACCGCATCCACTGATTTTAAGGATATCAGGGTAGCGGTATTGTCACAACTTCCAGCCTGAGTCACTATGTTGGGATACACCTCTGTCAGCAGGTGGTTATTATCCAGTATCTCGACCGCATACAGTCCCACGCAAACCG